>CAKQHO010000001.1 GCA_934234185.1 uncultured Psychrobacillus sp.
ATATTGGCCCCTTGGTCAAGCGGTTAAGACACCGCCCTTTCACGGCGGTAACACGGGTTCGAATCCCGTAGGGGTCATAGCAATGAAAAAAAGACAATCACTCTATGGTGATTGTCTTTTTTCTTTGTCTTCCTGAAAACAGTCATATTGGGAGCAAGTGTAACATCCATCTACTCCAAAATGGAGTATAATAGAAGAAGGAAAGTAACTGTAGCTTTACAGCTATAATCGATTTAAGTGTCTATGATTGAAGAAAGTTGTAAGATATAAGTTAACATCCTTCAACATATAGTACGGTATTTTTTATGGAGGTCATAGTAATGCCGAAAATCACCGGTGAAAAGAAAACTAATTTACGTTTTTATACAGAAACAATTGAAGTTTCAAGATTATCTGCTCATGCTTTTTATGAAGCAGGAGATGAGCAATATAAAGGAAAACGTTTTTTTTGGCAAAACAAAGAGAAAACGTTTACTTTAGTTGGTCTTGGACATGCTTATATTCTTAAGAATAACTTAAATCAGCAAGAAAGATATATAGATATTTCTAGGAAATGGAAAGAACTATGTGCTTGCTTATTAATCGAAAAAGAAGATATAGAACCTGTGTTATTTGGTGGGTTTTCTTTCGATCCAGAAAACCGTATACCTTCTGAATGGGATTCCTTTCCTTCTAGCTTTTTTGCTGTAGCTACCTTTCAGCTAGTGATAAAAAATGAGCAAGCTTTTGTAAGTATTCATTATATTACAGATGAAGAAGATAGCACTAACGTATTTGAACAGCTTCGGATAGAGCGAGATACCATTATTCATAGAGCGCAGGTTCAAGAGTTAAAGGTTCATGAAAAGCCAGCAATCATTCAAAGAGAAGACCGATTGAAGGATGAGTACTTACGTGCTGTTGAAGCAGTTACTGATCGTATAAGAAACCATGAGGTTAGCAAGGTTGTTATCGGTAGGTCTTTAAAGCTTACCTTTGAAACACCATTTTCTCCTTCCACTGCTATATACAACGCGGCAAAGGAACAGCCAGAAAGTTATTTGTTTGGTTTAGAGAGAGAGGATAAAGTATTTTTTGGTGCTACTCCAGAACGTTTAGTGAAGCTAGAAAATGACAAAGTGCAATCAGCAGGATTAGCTGGCTCCATCCGAAGAGGTAAAAATCTTATAGAGGATAAAGAATTAGGGGACAGCTTGTTAGCAGATGCTAAAAATTTAAAAGAACATAATTACGTTGTTCAAATGATTAGAAAAGTATACGACACACATTGCGAAGAGGTCAAAGTACCTTCAAATCCAATATTAATGAAAACTAGAGACATACAGCACCTCTATACTCCAATAGAGGGGCGAATTAAAGGAAATGCCACATTGTTTGAATTTGTACAGGCTATGCATCCGACCCCCGCTTTAGGCGGTGAGCCAAGAGAGGCGGCAGTAGAAATTATTCGCAAGTCCGAAGGGATGAACCGAGGCTATTATGCTGCCCCTCTTGGCTGGATAAATGCCAGAGGTGAGGGAGAGTTTGCTGTTGGTATTCGGTCTGCTTTACTAGAAAATGATCAAGCCTATTTATATGCAGGAGGAGGTCTCGTATCTGAATCTTCGTCATTAGATGAATTTGAAGAAACGAGAGTAAAGTTCCGACCTATGCTTAGAACCTTGGGAGGAAATATGAATGTCTAATAGTAATACCTTAACTACTTATGTGAATGTATTTATAGATTCTCTTATACAATCAGGAGTAGAGGATGTGGTTCTTTGTCCAGGATCTCGCTCTACTCCACTTGCATATGGCTTTGCCAAGAGTAAGAAATTGCAGCTATATCGTCAAATTGATGAACGTTCTGCAGGTTATTTTGCTTTAGGTATTGCTAAGGCAAAGAAAAAACCTGTTGCTTTGCTTTGTACTTCAGGTACTGCTGCGGCAAATTTCTTCCCAGCCATTGTAGAAGCCTATTATGCAAGAGTACCTTTGGTGGTCATTACAGCTGATCGACCACACGAGTTAAGGGAAGTAGGTGCTCCTCAAACAATCGATCAAATCCATCTGTATGGAAAACATGTTAAATGGTCGGTAGACTTTCCAATACCAGAGGACAGAATGGAGAGCTTGCCGTTTATTGAGAGGCATGTTCACCGGGCTATTAATGTTTCTAATGCTGCCCCTAAAGGACCAGTTCATATAAATGTGCCTTTTAGAGAGCCTTTATTACTTAATATGAATGCCCATCAGTCCATTACTCTAATGGAGAAATCTGAAATGGGAAGTTCAACTCCAAGTAGTGAATTTGTAGAATGGTATAAAAAACTTTTACAGAATACGGATAAAGGGATTCTTCTAGTAGGTGACTCATTTGAAGCCACTGAGGAGTTTTGGGATTTTGCAAGGAATATAAAGTGGCCGATATTGGCTGATCCACTATCCAATTTGCGTGGTAATGTTCCAGAGGATTGTTTATCTTTGTGTATTGATCAATATGACGCTCTGTTGAAAAGCAATGCATTTAAAAATCACATGGCTCCAGAGGTTGTTATTCGATTTGGTGCCCAACCAGTGTCGAAACCATTAATGCAATATTTGCAGTATGTTAAACCTAGCATCTTCCTTGCAGTAGACGAAAGTCCTTTATTTAGAGATCCTATGCATGTAGTTACTCATCATGCTCAAGTGAATCCATCTAGTCTATGGATTGCCATTCAACCAAATGAGTGCTCGTTGTATCTACAAAGCTGGAAAAAGGCGAATGATATTGCAACCAAAAAAATAACATCATACATACATACTGAAACTGATGAAGGTGCAATTGCTGGACTTCTTTTCGAAGGGTTGAAGCCAGGCAGTGACCTCATAGCTAGTAGTAGTATGCCTATCCGAGATGTTGATACATTTTTTAATAAAACAAGTAATGACATTAACATTTATGCAAACAGAGGAACAAATGGCATTGATGGCGTGATTTCTACTGCCTTTGGAATTCAAGCGGCCACTAAAAGACCTGCATATCTCCTTATTGGAGACTTGGCGTTTCTTCATGATGTAAATGGATTAATTACTAGTAGATTCCATGCATTTGATATGACTATTGTAATTATGAATAACGATGGTGGAGGAATTTTTTCTTATCTTCCCCAGTCAACTGAGCCAAACTATTTTGAGCATTTATTTGGTACACCTACGGGTCTAGAGTTCTCTTCTATTGCTTCTATGTATGAAGCACAATATAATGCTGTTGGGGACAAAGAAGAATTTAAAAAGGTTTTATTAGAAGAGAAAACAAAAAATATTCGAATCATTGAAGTCTTTACCAATCGAGATCATAATACAGTTACGCATCGAAAGCTTTGGGATTCTATTATAAAGGAGCTAGAGAAGGAATGGAGCATTTGACTTTACCGATCCGATCACTTGATTATCATGTGAGGCTTTTTAATAAGGATGGACTAAAGAAAATAGTGCTTCTGCATGGTTTTACGGGCTCAATGAAAACCTGGGAAGAAGTAATTGAAGAGCTGCCAAATTCATTGGCTATTTTAGCCATTGATCTAATTGGTCATGGGAAAACAGCAAAACCACTAGAAGCGTCCAGATATTCGGTAGAAGAGCAAATAGAGGATTTACGAACTATTTTTGATCAAATTGGTTGGAAAGATTTCATTTTAGTTGGTTATTCAATGGGTGGAAGGCTTGCTTTATCTTATGCCAATAAATATTCTGTAGCTCATTTAATATTGGAAAGTAGCTCGCCAGGAGTACAGGATAAAGAAGCGCGCGAGCAAAGAATAGAGGCAGACTCGAATTTAGCAGCTATGATAGAAAAGGAAGGGATAGAATCTTTTGTAGAATATTGGGGGAATATTCCTCTTTTCCTTTCTCAAAAGAAACTTTCTCTCAAAAAAAGAAGAGCAATACGAGAAGAAAGAGTTTCTCAGGAAGAAATTGGTCTTGCAAATAGTTTGAGAGGATTTTCAACGGGTATTCAACCGTCTCTTTGGGATAAGCTAGATAGTATGATATTTCCCGTAACCCTAGTGACGGGAGCGGAAGATAAAAAGTTTTGTGAAATCGCCAAAAAGATGGAAGAAATTCTTCCTAATGTAAAAAGAATCACTGTAAAAGAAGTAGGACATGCAATTCATGTGGAAAATCCGAAATTGTTTGCTACAATAGTAAAGGAAATAATTTTGAAGGAGGAATTAAAATGAGTCGTGAATGGACAACATTACATACATACGAAGATATCAAGTATGAATTTTATAACGGTATCGCAAAGATTACGATTAATCGTCCGGAAGTACGTAATGCTTTTCGCCCTAAAACGGTAATGGAAATGATTGATGCTTTTTCTCGTGCTAGAGACGATAAAAACATCGGAGTAATTATTTTAACAGGTGAAGGAGAGCTTGCCTTCTGTTCAGGTGGAGATCAAAAGGTACGTGGTCATGGTGGTTATGTAGGAGAAGATGAAATTCCACGTTTAAATGTACTGGATCTTCAACGCTTAATCCGTGTTATTCCTAAACCAGTTGTTGCCATGGTAGCCGGTTATGCAATCGGTGGTGGCCATGTACTTCATGTAGTATGTGATTTGACGATTGCTGCTGACAATGCTAAGTTTGGACAAACTGGACCAAGAGTTGGATCTTTCGATGCAGGTTATGGCTCTGGTTACTTAGCTCGTATTGTGGGACATAAGAAAGCACGTGAAATTTGGTATCTATGTCGCCAATATGATGCACAGCAAGCTCTTGATATGGGATTAGTAAATACTGTAGTTCCATATGCACAATTAGAAGATGAAACAGTTCAATGGTGCGAGGAAATGCTTGAAATGAGTCCAACAGCATTACGTTTCCTAAAAGCAGCAATGAATGCAGATACCGACGGCCTTGCAGGTCTTCAGCAAATGGCAGGAGATGCTACACTTCTCTACTATACAACTGATGAAGCAAAAGAAGGCCGGGATGCTTTTAAAGAAAAACGTACTCCAGATTTCGGTCAATTCCCACGTTTCCCATGATAAAATGGTAATGAAGCTGCCCTTTTGAGGGCAGCTTTTTTCAAAAGATTCATTTTATGCTATGCACACCTTGTACATGTTTTTATTATTTTTTCTAAAAATCTTTTAATAGGGTGGTTTTCATGTATCCTAACTTACTCTTAAAAAGAGCAAAGCTTTCTCCTAATAGGATTGCTCTAACATACCAGGACAGACAATGGAGTTTTCATACTTTATTTAATGAAGCTAAGATTTTCGGAGAGAAGTTGCATGCTAATGGTGTTCAAAATGGCTCGAGAATAGCTGTATTAGCTTCTTCAAGCCCTGAATTGGTAATTGCCCTTCACGGAAGTTTGCAGCTTGGCTGCCAGCTAGTATTGTTGAATGAAAGGCTGACTATGGAGGAGCTTTCCTATCAACTGCAAGATAGTAAAGCTGATGTCTTGCTAGTGGATAGTTTTCAAACAAGAGATATCAGGTTTCCCATGCTTTTATCAATGGAGCAGCTTCAGGAAGAAGAGCAACGAACGGAATTTCAAATAGAAGAAGAATGGCAAAAGGAACGAGTTATTTCGATTATGTATACTTCCGGTACGACTGGCAGCCCAAAGGGAGTATGTCAGTCATTAGAAAATCACGTAATGAGTGCAACAGGATCAGCTCTAAATTTAGGCATACAACCATCTGATTGCTGGTTATGTGCGATGCCTCTGTTTCATATAAGTGGGTTTTCTATTTTAATACGTTCCGTTCTATATGGAATGACAGTTCTGCTTCAAACTAAATTTGATCCTGAGAAGGCTATA
Source organism: uncultured Psychrobacillus sp. (assembly GCA_934234185.1). Lineage (GTDB taxonomy): Bacteria > Bacillota > Bacilli > Bacillales_A > Planococcaceae > Psychrobacillus. Next base: position 5,806 of record CAKQHO010000001.1, read on the forward strand.
GAGGCAATATTAGAAGGCACTGTAACAAGAATGTCAGTTGTATCGGTAACCTTAGAAAGAATACTAACAGTATTGGAGAAGAAGAATATTGCTTTTCCAGATACTTTTTTGTCCATGCTTGTAGGTGGAGGGCCTGTTCCATTACATTACTTGGAAAGATCAATAGAACGAAATATACCGGTTTTACAAACATATGGTATGACAGAAACAGCCTCTCAAACGACCACACTTTCTAGTGAGGATGCTATAAGGAAGCTTGGTTCCGCAGGAAAGCCATTGTTCTTTGCAGAAGTGAAAATTGATGGGTCTGAAAAGATTGGCGAAATTTGTATTAAAGGTCCTCATGTAACACCAGGATATATAGGGAAAAATGCGAGTAAAAGCGCCTTAAAAGATGGTTGGCTCCATACAGGAGATATCGGTTATTTAGATGAAGAGGGATACTTATTTGTAGTAGATCGTCGCTCTGATTTAATTATATCCGGTGGAGAAAATATTTATCCAGCAGAAGTAGAAAACATTATTGCCAAGCACCCAGCTGTTAAAGAGGTAGGAGTTATAGGTAAAGAAGATGCTAAATGGGGACAGGTACCTGTTGCTTTTATAGTACCAAAAATCCAAGTTAGCGAAGAGGAAATGAAGAAGTTTGTCCTTCCTCACCTCGCTTCTTATAAACAACCAGTAACATATTATATGATTGAGCAGCTTCCTAGAAACGCCTCTAACAAGTTGATGAGAAGGGAATTAAAAAAACTTCTTTAAAAAAAACCTGCGTTAGGTTACGCCCTTTTTCTCGGGCTCTCCTATCACAGGCTTTTTTTGAGATTAGGCTCCAATTGCTCTCATTTGTTTAGGAGACTGGAGCTTACTTTTTTCTTATCGGTTATTTAAAGCTTTTTCAAATGTTTGTAGATTTTTCTTCATCAAGGTGAAGTAGGTTTCTTTATTTTTCACATCGTCTTTTGATAGTACCCCCAGGTTATGAAGTACTAGACTCTCGGCACCGATTTCTTGCTGTATTGTTTCTGTTAGCTTAGAAGAGACGTTTTGCTCGAATAGAATATAATTTATCTCTTTTTCTTTTGCAATATCAATTATCTTCGTTAGCTCTTTCTGAGATGGCTCATCCTGAGAGTTCAAACCTGCTATTGCTACTTGCTCTAATCCATAAGTATTTGCAATGTAACCAAAGGCTGCATGAGAAACAAAGAATGTTTTATTCTCTGCTTTGTCTGCCATTTCTTGATATTGATTATCTAATTGTTTTAATTCGGCAGTTAACTTTTCGTAGTTTTCCACAAATATTTCTTCGTGCTCAGGAGCTTTCTCTACTAATGAATCTTTAATGAAAAGTGCTAGGCTTTGACTGATTTTTGGAGAAATCCAAATATGTGGATCGGTATCCCCATGGTCATGTCCATCGTGCTTATGTTTATGATCGTGTCCTTCTTCCTCGTGTGAACCAGGATCTTCCTCTAGCTCTTCGTCTGCTATTCCATTAATAGTAGCAACCATTTTCACCTGTTCGTCTTTCAATGTCTTTTGAGCATTTTCTACAAAGCCCTCTAAGCCTAGGCCTATGTAAAAGAACAAGTCAGCATCTGCAAGCGCCATCATATCTTTTTGGGAAGGCTCAAATGTATGCTCGTTTGCTCCTGGAGGATAGATAGAGAATACCTCTGCCTTGTCTCCAGCTATTCGCTCAGTAAAGTATTGTAAGGGATAAACAGTTGTAAAAATTGTTATTTTTTCATCATCATCTTTTGGAGTAGTATTATTATTTTCACATCCAGCTAGGAATAATACCAGTAGAGATAAACAAACTAACCATAACCTTTTCATATTATCTCACCTTTCTAAATAGTAACCATTACGATTTATCGATTAAGAACTTTATTAGATTACAGTAGTTTGTGAAAAAAGGCAAGAAAAAAATAGCCTTTGATTTATTTTTTCTTCAAAGGCCATTCCTCTGGCACTGGATCATATCCTCCCTCATGAAAAGGGTGACATTTAGATATTCTTTTCACTGTTAAATAACCTCCCTTTAGAGCCCCATGCTTTTCTACGGCCTCTACTCCATAGTGGGAGCAGGTGGGATAAAAGCGACAGCTTGGAGGGGATAAGGGAGATATAAATCTTTGATAGAAACGGAATATGGCTAATATGATTATTTTCATATTGATCATTCCGCATCCTTTGGCTTAGGGTCTATAGTAGAAGACGTTTGTTCTTTAACTGCTAGTTTAAATAGAAATGTAAAGCCAAATATACTCAAGAGTATTGCAGCTCCTAATATCCAAAATACCATTTTTATCACTCCAATGAGAAAGTTCTATATGTTTATTGTAAGAAAGTATGAGGTATAAGAAAAGAGAAACTACTTATCAAAAGAGGGAGAGTGACAATTTTATGTCAACAGCATTAAATAAAGAGTTAAACAAACAGGTGGCAACATGGTCAGTCTTTTATACAAAGTTACATAATTTTCATTGGTATGTAAAAGGTCCATCCTTTTTTACTTTACATGAAAAGTTTGAAGAGTTATACAATGAGGCTACCTTAAACATGGATGAAATTGCAGAGCGTCTACTAACGCTAGGTGGAAATCCAGTAGCAACCATGAAAGAGCATTTAGAGCTTTCTGAGGTTAAGGAGGCTACTAATAAGGAAACGGCGAGTGAGATGGTCGAAGCTGTCGTTAAAGACTTCGGTATTATTATGAAATCTCTTAAGAAGGGGATGGAAGAAGCAGCAAAAGATGAAGATGATATGACAGAGGATTTGTTAAATGCCATCTATCAAAAGACAGAAAAGCATCAATGGATGTTAAATGCTTTTTTAGGAGATACAAATAAATAATCTCTAGCATTGGACGATAATAAGCTTGTATAAGGAGGGAATCATATGGATATTAACTCCATTATGTCTTCACAACTAGCTCAGCTACAGCATACTGTTCAATTGAGTGTTTTACAAAATTCAATGAATATGCAAGCTGTTTCAGCAGTTCAGCTGTTGGAAGGCATGCCACAAGCAAATGCTACGCATCCATCTAAAGGATTGGTAGTGGATGTACAGGCTTAACAGGAAGCATGCCCAGAAATGGTGCATGTTTTTTCTATTTGTTCACATACTACATAAAAAGGATGTGTGATCAGTGGAAGAGAGTAAGGTATATGTTTCTTTAACGCAAAAAAAGGTCTATTTATATCCAGATGAATCTCCATGGGAATTCAAAATTACAGCTTATCAAGAAATAGTTCCTGTTTTTGAGAAGCTCTTTCAGCAATTAAATTATATAGAAGTAGACAATTTTTTTCGTGCGCATATTCCGTTCATACCGTATCATAAGGATAAAGAAAATGATCAATATGATGAACGAATGATGAAGCTATATGCCTTGATACATGAATATACAGATGAGGATTCTAAGCGTTTTATCGAGCAGCTACCATATTTTAGAGAAGCCAATTATCAATATGAATGAAATTATTAGAAAAAGATTGGAGACTTAGCTTAAATGCTAGGTCTTTTTCTTCAAGAGGTATTTGAACTTAATTTGGTTCTTTCTATTGTTTTCATAATAGTTTTTAAGGATTGAGAGGACAGCTATGATTACTTTTCGTGATTTACATAACTTTCGAGTTGATTTAAGCTTTGAACCTAATAAGTTTGATATAGAAGCAAAGCATGTATTGGTAGTAGTAAAAAAAGAAGATAAATGGTTGATGACGAAGCATCCAAAGAGGGGTATAGAGTTTCCAGGGGGAAAGGTAGAGGCTGAGGAATCCCTAGAACAGGCAGCAATTAGAGAAACATTAGAAGAAACTAATGTCCTTATCGAAGATATAGAATGGCTGGGGGAATATAAGGTTTATGATGTAGAGCCTTTCTGTAAAGCGATAATGATTGGTAGAGTGAAAACTATTAATGATGCAGTTGTTAGCCACGAAACAGAAGGGGTTGTTTGGCTAACTGATGAAGAATGGCAGATGAATGACATGCTTAGCTTCCATATGAGGGACATAGGTATGCAAACTATTTTAGAGAGGGTGAAAGAGAATGAAGCCAAGTGGAACGATTGAAAAAGTAAAATTATATCCATCACCAAATCCAAAGGTTAGATTAACAGAAATAACGTACTGGTCAAATGGTTTAAGAGTCAAAGGGATGTTAGCGGAGCCTATAAAGCCAGGAAATTATGAAGGAATGCTCTATTGTAGAGGTGGAATGCAGAGTATCGGGATGGTTAGACCTGCAAGAATAGCCCAATTTGCTTCCCAGGGATTAATTGTTTTTGCCCCTTATTATCGTGGTAATAGAGGTGGTGAAGGAAGAGACGAATTTGGAGGAGAAGATCGTTGGGATGTACTATACGGAATCGATGTCCTAAAAAGGTTTTGCTCAAAGGAAGACATACATTTATTTGCCTTTTCAAGAGGAGGAATTATGGCTTTATGGGCAGCAGTTCTCCGAAAGGATATCGCCTCTTTAGTTACCTGGTCGGGTGTATCTGATATCTTTCTAACTTATAAGGAACGTGTTGATATGAGAAGGATGATGAAGCGTGTAATTGGAGGTACACCCAATAACATGCCGGATGAATATATGTCTAGGAACCCATTACCACATCTTAGTGATATAGAAGCACCAGTTTTAATAATTCACGGAGAAAGTGATCAAAATGTATCAATTGGACAGGCTAAGGTTTTAGAGACAGCTCTTATGGGGTATAACAAAGTGGTAGAGACTTGGTATTATCCAGATTTCACGCATTATTTTCCAAGCAAGGCAAATCGTCAGGTAGTAAAAGATGTGTGTCTCTGGATGAAGAACCAGAGAGGAAGGTAGTAATGGGTCAAATCATAGTAAAAACGGAAGCAATGAGTATAGAGGGGAAAGAGCTTTACCCTGTAGATACGAGCTTTTGGGAGGATTTATGGGATCACTTCACCAGTGATTTAGAAGAAGTCGTTATACACTGTCTGAATGAAGAAACAGAGCCTATGGAAGAATTAAACCAAATCTCCTATCAAACGATGAATGGGTATATGCATAATGAGTTAACAATCACCCTTACAGAAGATAACCGTTTATATTTACGTAACAGCTCTATCGACCTAGTAGTTGGTGGGTTAAAGTGGAATAAGATGATTTTCTACAAGGATGGAAAGGTTTACTTAGAGATTAATCATTATGGATCCGAGATTACTTTTTATTTTGTAGAAAAAGACATGTTGGAACAAGTCAATTTTATTTTTCCTATTACAACGGAAGTTGAATATATTAGCTAACTTAATTGGTTAAAAGCATCGAATCATTTTATGTTTCGGTGTTTTTTTTGTCTAAAATTAATTTAGTGAGCAAAGATGATCTTTCGAAAAAGAGGATAAATAGATTTCTATTACTTATTATAATAGTATTCTCCAAAATCAATTGTATTTTCTGAATAATTAAACTATAGTTTATGAAGTAACAGGAAAAAATAGAAGAAGGGGGATATAAAGTATGAGTACATTAAAGAAACACTTATTATTTTGTCTTTTGCTAATCTTAAGCATGACACTCATTGCGTGTAGTGATAGTGAGCGAGAAGATGATAGCTCTTCAGAGAAGGAAGAAAAAAACATAGAGTTGAAAGAGGATCGACTTGACGAAATACAGGAGCTAAATTTAGTGTCCTCAGCTGAAATTCCATCGATGGATTCTGTTATGGCGGATGATGCAGTGTCCTTCAATTATTTAAATAATGTGATGGAAGGGCTTTATCGTTTAAATCAGGAAAATATTGCGATTCCAGCAATTGCTGAGGGGGATCCAGAGGTTTCGGAGGATGGTTTGACGTATACATTCAAGCTACGTGATGCTGATTGGTCAAACGGTACTCCTATTACAGCGAATGATTTTGTATTTGCATGGAGAAGAGCTATTGATCCAGAAACGGGAAGCTCTTATGGACCTTATATGATGGCTGGATTAATCAAAAATGCTTCTAATATATCAGCAGGTGAAATGGCTAAAGAAGAATTAGGCGTAGAGGCAATAGATGAGAAGACTTTAAAGGTAACTTTAGAAAGACCGGTACCTTATTTTCTATCGTTAATGGCATTTGGTACTTTTTATCCACAAAATGAAGCATATTTTAATGAAAAAGGAAGCTCGTTTGGCAAAAATTCGGATAGTCTAATTTATAATGGACCGTTTGTGTTAACTGAATGGGATGGGACTGGATTATCATGGTCTATGGAAAAAAACTCGACTTATTGGGATGCCGAAACAGTAAAATTAGAAAAAATTAACGTAGATGTTGTTAAAGAGACAGCTACTGCAGTAAACCTATACGAAATTGGCAAGAAGGATCGTGTTGGACTAACCGGGGAATATGCACTTCAATATGGTGATCATGAAGAAGTTACAAAGGAATTAAAACCTACGATTTACTATTTAAAGTTGAATCAAGAGCGCGGTGGGAAGAAAACTGCACTTTCTAATGTAAAGATTCGTAAAGCTATCGCAATGTCCTTTAACAAAGAGGATTTGACAACGGTCTTACTTGGTAATGGTTCCATACCAGGAGAATTCTTAGTTCCTAAAGGATTAACTTTTGATGTAAATCAACAAGATTTTCGAGATATTAACGGCGATATGAACAAGTTTAATCCAGAAGAAGCTGCAAAACTATTTGCAGAAGGAATGGCTGAGGAAGGATTGACAGAATTAGAATTAGAGTTGCTTGGTAACGATGGAGAGCTTGCTGGAAATATGGATGCATATTTAAAAGCTCAAATGGAGGGGAACCTTAAAGGGCTAACTATTAGTCTATATCCTGTTCCTTTCGGGGTAAAGCTTGATAAGGATGCTGCACAGGATTATGATATCCAAAGCACTGGTTGGGCACCTGATTTCCAGGATCCTATTACTTTCATCGAATTATTTGAAACAGGCTCACCTCAAAATAATATGTCTTATTCCAATCCAACTCTTGATAAGCTAATTAACCAGGCAAAAAATGAGTTAGCACTAGATTCAGAATCTCGTTGGAAAGTGTTAGCAGAAGCTGAAAAAATTATTGTAGAGGAAGATGCTGCTATAGCATCTATGTACCAACAAGGGCTAATGGCATTACAAAAACCATATGTTCATGGTATTATTTCTCATCCATTTTCAGGTGATTATAGTTATAAGTGGGCATACATTTCTGGAAAGGAATAAAAAATTATTCTAACTAACAAAATGAGGAATGAAATACGAAGTTTTTATAGCTAAACAAATTTCAGAGGAAAATACGGCACTTTCTGTTTAATGAAACGGAGAGTGCCGTATTTATTTTTATCTCTTTTTCATTTCAAAGTCTTACTATGCGGCTTTAGATTGAATTTGAATAGAGTGATGACACATTGTATTCCTGCCGTATCTTAGCAAAAAGACTGTAGAAAAACTCGGCACGAGCTCTTCTACAGTCTAAATAGATAACTTATTATTATGCTATTGGTCCGCCCTTTAAAGAGATATCTTCAGATACAGTACCAAATTTCTTGAAGTTGTCATGGAAAGCTTGAGCTAGCTCAGAAGCTTTTTTATCATAAGCTTCTGGATTAGTCCATGCATTACGAGGAACTAACACTTCAGAAGGTACGCCTTCTACTTGAGTAGGAATAGCTAAGCCAAAGATTTCATCTTGAACAGTCTCTACTTCATTTAACTTACCTTCAATCGCAGCACGAACCATTGTACGAGTGTATGACAGCTTCATACGACTACCTACTCCATATTCTCCACCAGTCCACCCAGTGTTTACTAGGAATACTTGTGCGCCATGCTCGTCAATTTTCTTACCAAGCATTTCTGCATATACTGTAGCATGCAAAGGTAAGAATGGGGAGCCAAAGCAAGTAGAAAATACAGGCTGCGGAGACGTGATTCCACGCTCTGTCCCAGCTAACTTAGAAGTAAAGCCGCTTAAGAAATGATACATTGCTTGCTCCTTCGTTAATTTACTGATTGGAGGTAAAACCCCAAAAGCATCAGCTGTCAAGAAGATGATTGTATTTGGATGACCCGCTACAGAAGGGTCAACGATGTTATCGATATATTGAATTGGATAAGCCGCACGAGTATTCTCTGTTAGAGAATTATCTGAGTAGTCTGCTTCACGAGTAGTTGAATCAACTACAACGTTTTCTAACACTGTTCCAAATTTGATTGCATCAAAAATTTGAGGTTCGTTTTCACGAGTTAAATCGATACATTTTGCATAGCAGCCACCCTCAATGTTGAATACACCATTATCTGACCAACCATGCTCGTCGTCGCCAATTAGCTTGCGTCCTGCGTCTGCGGATAGAGTAGTTTTACCTGTTCCAGATAAACCGAAGAATAACGTTACATCTCCTTGTTCACCAACATTTGCAGAACAATGCATAGGTAAAATGTTTGCTTCTGGTAATAAATAGTTCATAATAGAGAAGATAGATTTTTTCATTTCCCCAGCATATTCAGTTCCACCAATTAGTACAATTCGTTTTTCCATTGATACAATGATAAATGTTTCAGAATTTGTACCGTCTACAGTAGGGTCAGCTTTAAAATTTGGAGCACTTATTACTGTAAATTCAGACTTGTGATCCACAAGCTCTTCAGCAGAAGGGCGGATGAATAATTGGTGAGCAAATAAATTATGCCAAGCGTACTCATTAATGACTTGGATGCCAAGACGAGATTCCTTGTCAGCACCTGCGTATCCTTTAAAAACGAAAAGTTCATTTTGTTCTTTTAAAAAGCTCATAACCTTTTTATATAAGGATTCAAATTTTTCAGTAGAGATAGGTTGGTTAACTGAACCCCAGTCAATTTTATCTCTTGAAATGGGTTCATCAACGATATACTTGTCTTGTGGTGAGCGTCCTGTATATTTTCCAGTCTCTGCTTTTACAGCTCCTGTTGAAGTAAGCACTGCTTCTCCTCGAGAGGTAGCTTTTTCCACAAGCTGTGGCACTGATAATTGAAGGCAAATATTATTTCCAGCTAACAATTGGTTCAGTTCACCCATAGTATCGATTGAATTCATTTGATATTACCATCCTTTTTTATATTTTCTCTCTACATATTGTAGGAGCTTATTTGATATGTGAATTAGTATAACACATTAAATCAAATAATCTATACTAATTAGCGTAAAAAATTTAAAATGTGAAATTTTGGAGAAAAAAAGATTGACTTATATTTTATGTTTACGTATGATGATAAATTGAACGGATACTCTTATTCCGAGCGAGTTGAGGGAGCAGGACCCAATGATATTCCGGCAACCTGTAATTTCATTTCATTACAAAGGTGCCTAACCTGAGGCAAGGTATAGCCTTGATTGATAAGAGTGAAAGGTGTTTATGATTGTATCCTTTCCTCATTGTTTACAAAACATGAGTGAAAGGTTTTTTATTTACATCGCCCTAAATCCTTGTGTGCCAAGTCCAATAGGCTACAAGTTTTATACAGGCTTGACATGGGAATGAGTACCGTATCAATTCTGAGAGAAATCTCGCAGGATATAGGAGGGAATATTTTGACACAACGTCGATTATTTACATCGGAATCAGTAACAGAAGGGCATCCAGATAAAATTTGTGACCAAATTTCTGATGCTATTTTAGATGCAATCTTAACAGAAGATCCTAACGCTCGTGTTGCTTGTGAAACCACAGTTACTACAGGATTAGTATTAGTTGCAGGTGAAATTACTACATCTACTTATGTAGACATTCCAAAAGTAGTGCGTTCAACCATTCAAGAAATTGGATACACACGTGCTAAGTATGGCTTTGACTCAGAAACTTCTGCAGTACTTACTGCTATTGATGAGCAATCAGCAGATATAGCTATGGGGGTAGACCAAGCTCTTGAGGCGAGAGAAGGTTCTATGTCCGACTCAGATATCGAAGCAATTGGGGCAGGAGACCAAGGTCTTATGTTTGGTTACGCATGTAATGAGACTCCCGAGCTTATGCCATTACCAATCAGTTTAGCTCATAAGCTGTCTCGTCGTTTAGCAGAGGTTCGTAAAGATGAAACATTAGATTATTTACGTCCAGATGGAAAAACACAAGTAACTGTAGAATATGATGAAAATAACAATCCTGTTCATATTGATACGATTGTTATTTCTACACAACATCATCCAGAAGTAACGTTGGAGCAAATTCAACAAGACTTGAAAGAAGTTGTTATCAAACCAATCGTGCCTGCAAATTTAATTAGCGATAAGACAAAATATTTCATTAATCCAACTGGTCGCTTTGTTATTGGTGGACCTCAAGGAGATGCTGGTTTAACTGGCCGTAAGATTATTGTAGATACTTATGGCGGATATGCACGTCACGGCGGAGGAGCATTCTCTGGTAAGGATCCAACGAAAGTAGACCGCTCTGCTGCCTATGCTGCACGTTATGTTGCTAAAAACATCGTAGCTGCTGGCCTTGCTGATCGTTGTGAGGTTCAATTAGCATATGCCATCGGTGTAGCTCAGCCTGTATCTATTGCGGTAGATACATTTGGGACAGGTAAAATTGCAGAAGAAAAAATTGTTACATTCATTCGTGAGTTATTTGACCTTCGACCAGCTGGTATTATCAAAATGCTAGATCTTCGTCGTCCAATTTATAAGCAAACAGCTGCTTATGGGCACTTTGGTCGCACCGATATTGATGCACCATGGGAGAAAACAGATAAAGTAGAAGAGCTAAAACAAAAAGCAGGATTATAAAAAGGGAGAGACTTTCATCATGAAAGTCTCTTTTTTATATGATACAGGTTTCTTCCTTGGCACATTATTTCAAGGATTTATAGTATTTCCCTTTATCCACATATTCATTTATAATTCGGTCCATATCTTTTTTATCCTCTTCATTTAACTCTCGTACAACTTTTGCGGGGTTTCCAAACGCCAAAGTATTTGGAGGGATTTTTTTGCCTGGTGGGACTAAACTTCCGGCACCGATAAAAGCTCCTTCTCCTATTTCAGCTCGATCTAAAATAATAGAACCCATTCCAACTAAGGCACGTTTTTTAATGGTACAGCCATGTAACGTTACCTGATGACCAATGGTAGCCTCATCCTCAATAATTAGAGGATTATTCGGGCTCTGATGCAAACAGCTCAAATCTTGGATACTTACTCTACTTCCGATAATAGTAGGAGCTACATCTCCACGAATCACTGAATTAAACCAAACAGAAGTTTCTGGACCTATCGTTACATCTCCTGTTATGGTGACATAATCAGCTATATATGCACTTTCATCTATCTTTGGCTCTTTCCCTTTATATGGATAAATCATTTTTTACTCACTCCTTTGTTTTTTAGAATATAATTAATGGTATCAGACTAATAATATTTCAACAATTATTGAGGTGAGATGTTCATGTGGAAGTGGGAAACAGAAGAAAAACCAAAGGCAGTCATTGTGATTGTTCATAGTGCATATGAGCATCATAGAAGATATGCATGGTTAATAGAGAAATTAAGAAGCTCTGATTTTCATATTGTGATGGGGGATCTTCCGGGACATGGTGAACAAGTAAAAGCCAATTCCGTTCATGAGGAACCCTTTGAAGAGTATATAGAATATATAAAAAAGGCATTAAAAGTAGCGGTAGAATATGATTTGCCAATCTTCTTATTGGGACATGGTCTTGGAGCCACTCTTATTATGAAGGTTTTCAATAAGCTTGAGGTAGAATGTGCCGGAATTATCCTAACCTCTCCATGGCTTGAGCTGAAAAATACTCCTTCGAAATGGACAAACGCTTTAGCCAAGTTATCTGTTCAACAAAGGATTAATCATGATATTCAATTAAAAGAGCGTACAAGGAATTACGAAGAATTTAAGCTGCTACAGGAGGATCGATTTTATCGATCCGTCATAACCAACGATTGGTATAAAGAGCTGCAATACTTGATGAAAAGTATTCAACAATCTGTTGAACCTTTAACGAACATTCCCGTCCTCTTGATGACTGGGGAACGAGATAAAATTATAGAAACATCAGCAGCTAAACAATGGCTAAAGAAACAGGAGCTTTCAGAATTCCAATGGAAGGAATGGAAGAACTGTTATCATGACCTTTATCTAGAGCCTGAGCGTGAAGAAATATTCATTTATGAGCTATCCTTCATAAACAACGCACTAAGAGCCATTGGCTATATAGTTTAGTATAAAAGAAAAGCGCAAGCGCCTGTCCTGCCCCGACAAGAAAATGGGAAACGGCGAGGAGGCGTCTCTCCAGTAGCTTAAAATCTTCAACATAGAAAATGCCAAAACGTTGATCACCAACGTTTTGGCATTTTTCATATGATAAGCTTTTTTATATCACAAAAGAATCTTGGGACAGTTGCTTTATGATTAAGAGGTCGGTACCTTTTTTTTCAATACTTCTTCATAATCTGTGGCTTCTATTAATGCTTTTTCTTCCATTGGAATACGGACAGAAAGCATTGCAAAATTCAATAGTGTAAAGAGTATAGCTGTAAAATATGCTTGAAACATTAAAGGTAGTAAGAGAATCTCTGTGCAAACAACTACATAATTTGGGTGTCTAATAAAGGTATATGGACCTTTAGCAACAACATTTGCTCCAGGTAGTATGATTATTTTTGTATTCCAAAATTGTCCCAAGGAAGCTAGACACCATACTCGTAGCGCCTGGACTACTAGGAAAATTCCTAGTAGATATGGGAAAATAGGGGATAATCCACGATCCACATAAATTACTTCTATGATTAATGCTAGAAAGAAGCTGACGTGGAGGGTTATCATCACAGGGTAATGAGATGCACCTACTTCATATGCGCCTTTTGCCAGCATCTTCTTTTCATTTCTTCTTGCAATAACAACCTCTATCAGCCGTTGAATAATGACTAATGTAACGATCACCGCAAACACCAAACTAATCCCTCCAATTCAGTAGGACTGCTTCTCCACAAAAACCAGGGCCAAGGGCTACGAGTAGACCATAGTCGTCTGAGGGGATATCTTGAAGCATAAATCGCTCAAGGACGTATAGTACAGTTGGAGATGACATATTGCCATGCTTCTTTAACACTTCCCTCGAAACGGAGGTTTGTCTATTGTCCAATTGGAGCGTATCCTCATACGCCTGTAGAACTTTTTTTCCACCAGGATGAGCAACAAAATGTTTTATTTGATCGCTTGTACAATTATTTTCTGATAGAAATTCATTCATGAAGGGTCCTAACCATTTAGATATGATGGTGGGAATGCTTTTAGCAAACACTACATGTAATCCACTATTTTTTACTTCCCAGCCCATAACATCTTCCGAATCAGGCATCCATTTTGAAGCAGTGTTTACTATGGAAGGGACTTTCTTTTTTGTTTGTACCTCTACCTCATCTCCGCACACAAGCACGCACGCAGCACCATCGGAAAAAAGGGAAGCGCCAACTAGATTGCTTTTTGAATAATCATTCGGCTGAAAGGTTAGGCTGCATAACTCAACACAAACTACTAGCACCTTTGCTTTAGGATGAGCTTTACAGAAATCAAATGCTCTACTAATCCCTGCCGCTCCGCCTGCACAGCCAAGACCCCAAATTGGTATACGTCTTACACGATCTGAAAAAGGGAGCTTATTCATTACTCGAGCATCAATACTCGGAGTGGATATGCCAGTGCTGCTTATAAAAACAATGGCATCTATCTCTTCCGTCGATATAGGAGCGTTTAGAAAGTTCATATTTTGCAAGCAGCTTTGGATGACTTCACAGCTATATTGAGTGGCTAACTTGACATAAGTTGCGTTTCTTTCCTCAAAGGAATGTTCAACCTTATGCCAATCTAACGGCACACAAAAATTTCTTGTTTCAATTTCTCCATTTTTAAATACACTTAGAAGCCTATCTAGCTGAGGTATTTTATCAGAGAAAAGCTCCTTTGTTAACTCTTCAATATTGTCTTGCTTTAAAGCATAGGGAGGATTATATGTACTAACAGAAGTTATTTTTGGCATGTCAATCTCCTTTTTTGTTAGTTTCCCCGCTCTATTTCCATATATGCTTCAGTTGGCTTTCATTTTTTCAAGGGCAATTATGAAGGGAGGGTCATTCACTTGATTTAAAAATTGATAACTTAAAACATGGACATATGAGTGGGGTAATTGTTGGACGTAAGATAATAATTCATCTTTTTCCTGTTTACCACCTTCATGGCCATGATAAACTACTAATACAACCAATCCACCAACCTTTAATAGGCTTAGAATGTTTGTAATAGCTTCGATTGTGGACAATCCCTTTGTCACTATTTTATGGTCGCTTCCAGGTAAATAACCTAGATTAAATATAGCTCCAGTTATTTCTTCATTTACATATTCCTTCACGTTTTCATGTCCATCATTGATGAGCACAACACGAGAACCTATTCCTGCTTGTCCTACTCTTTCCGCTGTTGCTTGGATAGCTTGCTCTTGAATATCAAAGGCATAGACCTTACCTGTATCTCCTACAAGTTCAGCCAAAAATAAAGTATCATGCCCATTTCCGGCAGTACCATCTATTACTATATCTCCTGGAGAAATGGCATTGCTTAAAAGTTCTTTTGCGAACGGTAAGATTCTTTTTAATTTCATTTGAATTCACCAATCTCTTGATAAAATTTTCCTTGATAGCTATTTCTATTTTTTAGCTCTGCATCGATTCCATTTAAGACATCCCATTTGTTGACACTCCACATGGGACCAATCATTAAATCAATTGGGCCATCACCGGTAATTCGATGTACAACCATATGAGGTGGAATGATTTCCAGTTGATCCGCTACCAGTTGAATATATGCATCTCTTTCTAAAAATTCCAGCATCCCTTTTTCATATTGTTTCACCATAGGAGTTCCTTTTAATAAGTGAAGCAAGTGAATCTTAATACCTTGAACATCTAGCTTCGCTACCTCACGAGCAGTTTCCATCATCATCTCCCGATCTTCAAGTGGAAGACCGTTTATGATATGAGTGCAAATGGAAATATTGTGTTTACGTAGTTTTTTCACGCCATCTTTATATGTTTGATAATCATGTGCTCGGTTAATAAGGGTAGCAGTTTTTTCATGTACAGTTTGTAAGCCAAGCTCTACCCATAGAAATGTTCTTTTATTTAGCTCTGCTAGATATTCGACAACATCATCTGGTAAACAGTCGGGTCTAGTGGCGATAGATATCCCAACCACACCTTCTAAGGCTAGAGCGGCTTCAAATTTCTCCTTTAGAACAGGTAGTGGAGCATGTGTATTCGTATAGGCTTGAAAATAAGCAATATATTGACCGTTTTTCCACTTTTCATGCATCTTTTCTTTCACTTTTTCAAATTGAATAGGGATGGGGTCCACTCGATCTCCGGCAAAATCGCCACTTCCTGCTACGCTACAAAACGTACAGCCGCCAAAAGCGACAGTGCCATCTCGATTTGGACAATCGAAACCAGCATCTAATGCTACTTTGAAGATTTTACTATTGAATTGGTCACGTAAGTAACGGTTCCATGTATAATACCTTTTCTCGTCAGATGGAAAAGGGAATTGTTGATCGTTCATTTTTATTCACTCCTTAAGCATTTATTTTAACATGACTATGATAATTTTAAATTATCTTCTTGAAGTGCTATATAAAAAGGAATACAATATCTTGAGCATGAAAAGAAAAGAGGGAAAGCAATGCCGAAAGCAGTCTGGCTTCTGATTATCGGAATGTTTATCAATACTACCGGTAATTCCTTTTTGTGGCCATTACATACCATTTATATGACTGATTATCTAGGACAGAGTTTACCGACTGCAGGTCTTGTCTTAATGTTAAATGCTGGGACAGGTGTGATAGGTAACCTATTAGGCGGTTATCTTTTTGACCGGATAGGTGGTTTCCGAGCTATTATAACAGGGATCATTCTTTCCATCCTTGCATTGATATTTTTAACCTTCTGGAATGAATGGCCAGAATATATCTGGCTGGTAGCTATATTAGGCTTTAGTGGTGGGCTTATTTTCCCCAGTATGTATGCAATGGTTGGTAGTGTATGGCCAGAAGGGGGAAGAAAAGCCTTTAATGCTATCTATCTAGCGCAAAACGTAGGAGTAGCAATTGGCCCGGCAATCGCTGGCTTTGTTGCAGAAAATAATATTAAGCATATTTTTCCAGCTAATTTATTCGCTTATGTTCTATTTTTAGGTGTTGCCTACATTTTCTATAGAAAAATATCTGTGCCAGATGCAACCTCAACCAATATGATGCCTGAAGAAACAGCCTTTAACCTCAAAGCTCCGCTATACGCAATGGCAATCGTCACCTTTGGTTATATGCTTACTTGGATGGTTTACGTGCAATGGACATCTACGATTTCTACTCATATTTTAGATTTAGGAATCTCACTAAGTGAGTATAGTTTACTTTGGACTATAAACGGCGCTTTAATTATTGGGCTGCAGCCAGTCATAAAACCGATTATTGCCCGGATGGAAGGAAAACTAAAATCACAAATGGTTCTTGGACTATTTATTTTCATGGGTTCCTTTATCGTGGTGGCTTATGCAGAAAGCTATGCCATATTTATCACTGCCATGGCCATATTAACCGTTGGGGAATTATTTGTTTGGCCTGCAGTTCCTACTTTAGCTAGTCAATTAGCTCCGAAAGGAAAAGAAGGCTTTTATCAGGGGATTGTTAATAGTATGGCTACTATTGGAAGAATGATTGGACCATTGGTGGGTGGCGCATTAGTTGAAATATATGGAACACAGTTCATGATTTTAATTTTAACAAGCTTTGTACTCATATCTATTATTACTAGTTTTTTATACGATCTACCTTTAAAAAAACGTGCTCAATAGGAGTACGTTTTTTCTTTTTCAAAAATACTACGATTTGCGTAATTGTCCTATTTTTGAGAATATAATAGAGTAATATCATTTTTCAAAGGGGGACTGTACAATGAAACCTATTTATTCATCAGCACGTGAGGCTGTAGAAGGGATTCAGGATGGTATGACGTTAATGGTAGGAGGCTTTGGTTTAGTTGGTATACCAGAGCAGCTTATTTTGGCGTTAGTGGAGAAGGGGGTAAAAGATTTAACGGTAATATCCAACAACTGTGGGGTAGATGATTGGGGTTTAGGATTACTCCTTAAAAATAAGCAAATTAAAAAAATGATAGGCTCCTATGTAGGAGAAAACAAAGAATTTGAACGTCAAGTAATTTCTGGAGAAATTGAAGTAGAGCTTACACCACAAGGAACGTTAGCGGAAAAAATTCGTGCTGGTGGAGCTGGAATTCCCGCATTTTTCACTCCTGCAGGTGTTGGTACGACAGTGGCTGATGGTAAAGAAGTGCGTCAGTTTGATGGAAAAGAATATGTACTAGAGGAAGCATTGAAGGCTGATTATTCCTTAGTTAGAGCAGCGAAAGCTGATAAATTCGGTAACTTAATTTATAACAAAACAGCTCAAAACTTTAATCCGATGATGGCAGCAGCAGGGAAAATTACAATTGCTGAAGTTGAAGAAATCGTGGAAACAGGAGATTTAGAGCCTGCACAAATACATACACCAAGCATCTATGTTCAAGGTCTATTACAAGCAAAGCAGGAAAAAAGAATCGAACGTTTAACGATACGTTCATAAGGGGGAGATTCTCATGAATACACGTGAAAAAATTGCAAGAAGAGCAGAAAAGGAAATTGCCCATGGGAACTATGTGAACTTAGGAATAGGCATTCCAACTTTAGTTGCCAACTTCATCTCACCAGATAAGACAGTGGTGCTTCAATCGGAAAATGGTCTTTTGGGGATTGGACCATATCCTACAGAAAATGAAGTAGATCCTGATCTTATTAATGCTGGAAAGGAGACGGTGACTACTATTCCCGGCTCATCCTTTTTCTCCAGTGCTGAATCTTTTGCGATGATACGTGGTGGACATGTAGATGTTGCCATTTTAGGAGCTATGGAGGTTTCTGAAAAAGGCGATTTGGCTAACTGGATGATTCCAGGAAAGATGATTAAAGGAATGGGAGGAGCTATGGATTTAGTACATGGTGCAAAGAAGATTATTGTTATCATGGATCATTGTGCGAAGGATGGCTCTCCAAAAATTAAAAAAGAATGCTCTTTACCTTTAACTGGTAAAGGTGTAGTGAATAAAATAATAACAGAACGGGCAATGATTGAAGTAACGGATGCTGGATTAGAATTAAAAGAAGTATTTGAAGGTTTTACCCTTCAAGATATTTTAGATGCAACAGAGGCTGATTTAATTTTGAATGATGTAAAAGAAAACGTCTCTATTTAAATTTTTAGTCTATCTTGTATTTTTGATTGAAATCCATTAAACTAATCACAATAGTATTTGACTGAGAGAAGGAATAGTAAATAATACTCGTTTTCTGTAGAGAGCTGGCGGTTGGTGCAAGTCAGTGGAGCGAATTATTGAACTCGCCTTGGAGTCTGTATAGGTGAACAAAGAGTAGCCTATGCCGTTTTCCGCGTTAAGGAAACAAGTTGAGTGAAGTTGTTTCACTAATTTGGGTGGTACCGCGTGAGTATATTCTCTCGTCCCTTAGTTTATAAGGGGCGAGTTTTTTTATTTTCACGGGAAGAATGAAAAGGCCTAAGAAATACAGAGCCAATTTCAAGGAGGAAAAGACATGAGCTTTAATCATGAAGCAATCGAAAAAAAGTGGCAACAATATTGGAAGGATAATAAAACCTACAAGATGACAGATGATCCTTCTAAACCAAAATTTTATGCATTAGATATGTTCCCATATCCATCTGGTGTAGGTCTGCACGTTGGACATCCACTTGGATACATTGCAACAGATATCCTAAGTGCATTTAAACGAAAGCAAGGCTATAACGTTCTACATCCAATGGGATGGGATGCATTTGGATTGCCAGCAGAGCAATATGCAATCGACACAGGAAATGACCCAGCTGAATTCACAGCTAAAAATATCGCTACCTTTAAACGTCAAATGACGGATTTAGGCTTCTCCTATGATTGGGATAGAGAAGTTAATACTACTGATCCATCCTACTATAAATGGACTCAATGGATTTTCATCCAGCTATATAAAAAAGGGCTAGCGTATGTAGATGAAGTGCCAGTAAACTGGTGCCCAGCTTTAGGTACCGTGCTTGCAAATGAAGAGGTAATTGATGGCTTATCTGAGCGTGGAGGTCACCCAGTAGAACGTCGTCCGATGAGACAATGGGTGCTACGTATTACTGCTTATGCAGACAGATTATTAGAAGACTTGGATGATCTGGATTGGCCTGAAAGCCTGAAAGAAATGCAACGCAATTGGATTGGGCGCTCAGAGGGTGCAGAGCTTACATTTGAGGTTGCTGATACTAATGAAAGTTTCCAAGCCTTTACCACTCGTCCAGATACAATTTTTGGGGCAACGTATGCGGTTCTAGCTCCAGAGCATAAATTGGTGGATGTAATCACTACTCCAGAGCAAATGGATGCGGTGCAAGCCTACAAGGATCAAGTGAAGCTAAAGAGTGATTTAGAGAGAACTGATCTAGCAAAACATAAAACTGGTGTATTCACGGGTGCCTATGCAGTGAATCCGGTAAGTGGAGAAAAAATGCCTATTTGGATTGCAGATTATGTGTTAGCTACTTATGGTACTGGAGCAATTATGGCTGTTCCTGCACATGATGAACGTGATTATGAATTTGCTAAGAAATTTGATCTTCCTATCGTTGAGGTAGTTTCTGGAGGAAATATTGAAGAGGCTGCTTATACGGAGGATGGCACACTTATTAATTCTGATTTCTTAAATGGCTTAAACAAGCAAGAAGCAATTGCAAAAGCAATTGAATGGTTTGAGGCAAATGGTAAGGGTGAAAGAAAGATAACTTATCGTCTACGTGATTGGTTGTTTAGCCGTCAGCGTTATTGGGGTGAACCAATCCCAATTATCCATTGGGAGGATGGTACTTCCTCTGCAATTGATGAGTCAGAATTACCATTAACACTTCCAGTAACTAGCGATATTAAGCCAAGTGGAACTGGTGAATCCCCACTTGCAAACATCACTGAGTGGGTAAATGTAGTGGATCCAGTTACTGGTAAGAAAGGACGTCGTGAAACAAATACGATGCCTCAATGGGCTGGAAGCTGCTGGTATTACCTACGCTACATCGATCCAAATAACGATGAAATGCTTGTAGATCCTGAGCTTGCAGAACGTTGGTTACCAGTAGATTTATACGTGGGTGGAGCAGAGCATGCAGTGCTTCACTTGTTATATGCCCGCTTCTGGCATAAATTCCTATACGATATCGGTGTTGTAAAAACGAAGGAGCCATTCCAAAAGCTATTTAACCAAGGAATGATTCTTGGAGAAAATAACGAAAAAATGTCTAAATCAAAAGGCAACGTAGTTAATCCAGACGATATTGTGAAAAGTCATGGAGCGGACTCCCTACGTTTATACGAAATGTTCATGGGACCACTTGATTCTTCGAAGCCTTGGTCTACTAACGGTTTAGATGGTGCACGTCGTTTCTTAGATCGCATATGGCGCTTATTTGTAAATGAGGATGGAACATTAAGTTCGAAGGTGTCTGATTCTTCCTCAGATAATATGGAAAAGGCTTACCACCAAACAGTTAAAAAGGTAACAGAAGACTATGAAGCAATGCATTATAATACTGCCATTTCACAAATGATGGTATTTATCAATGAAGGATACAAAGCAGAGAAAATCTCGAAGGAATATGTGGAAGGCTTTGTTGTTCTTATCTCACCAATCGTGCCTCACCTTGCTGAAGAGCTTTGGAGTATTTTAGGGCACGACGAAACTATTTCCTATGTGGCATGGCCATCATATGATGAATCTAAACTAGTAGACAATGAAGTGGAAATTCCAGTACAGATTAAAGGTAAGGTGCGTGCGAAGCTGGTTGTCGCAAAAGATGCATCCAAAGAAGAGCTAGAAAAAATGGCTTTAGCCTCTGAACAGGTTCAGCAATGGATTGATGGGAAAGAAGTGAAAAAGATTATTGCCATCCCTGGTAAAATGGTGAATATCGTAATTTAATATTAGGCTCTAAATCGACGTCAACAATATGTTTTGACGTCGATTTTTTCATACTTATTTTTTCTCTGAAAATGAATTGTAAAAGTATGTTTCTTGAGTTGCTATAATGCTGGTTGATTTACTAAAAATGTAATTAGTGTTGTAAAATTGATTGGAAGGTATTTTCAGTATATTTTAATACGAAGTTTAGCTTTTGAGTTATTTTAGAGATGAGGTGTAGAGGTGAGATGGTTATACAGTAAGTGGTTTAATAAGGTTTTTTTGATCACTTCAGGTCTGCTTTTCATCTGGTTTTTTCTAGCATTTGTTTTTATAGGTGGTTATATTCTTATGTTACTAATAGCTGAACTTCAAAGGTAATATATTCTAAGGAGAGAGCATCTTTATGTAAAGATACTCTCTGATAGATAATTTAATGTTATTTCACCTTTATCCTATGGCAAGGAGGTTCATTTCTTCAAGCAAGTATTTTATCAATTGATCTCCGTCTTCCGTTCCTATTGATTCAGGATGAAATTGAAGCCCGTATAATGGGTATGAAACATGCTTAATTGCCATTATTTCTTGATCGTCATCTGCTCTAGCAAGTATTTCAAATTCTTTTGGTAATGAAGTTTCTTCAATAATAAGTGAATGATATCGCATAACTTTAATGGGCCCATCATGTAGCTTAAAGAAATGGTCTTTACCCAGAAAAGATTGTTTTCCATGCTTTATCGATTGAGAGCTTATAATATTTGCTCCAAAAGCCGATCCAATTGCTTGATGACCTAGACAAATACCGATAATGGGTAGCTTTTGATAAAGTTTTTGGACTAATTCAATACATATACCTGCCTCTGATGGGTTCCCAGGACCAGGAGAGAGCACAATGGCCTCTAAAGAAAGTAATTCAATCTCCTCAATAGTAATTGCATCGTTTCGAACTACCATCACTTCTTTTCCATGCATACTAATTTGCTGATAAAGGTTGTACGTAAAGGAATCATAATTATCAATTAGCAGGATCATTTAAATACCTCCAACAGTGCCTTTGCTTTATGAATGGTTTCGTTATATTCGCTTTCTGGATCGGAATCATATACTATCCCGGCCCCTGCTTGAACATGCGCTATCTGATCCTTAACTATCATAGTTCGAATAGCGAGTGCCATATCCATATCACCTGTAGAGGAGATATAGCCAATTGCACCGGCATACACTCCTCGTTTAATCGGCTCTAGCTCATTGATTATTTGCATTGCTCGTATTTTAGGAGCTCCTGATACCGTTCCAGCTGGTAAACAGGAGGCAAGTACATCTACTGGATGAATATTGTCTTTTAGCTTCCCTGATACCTCAGAGACTATATGCATGACATGCTTGTAATACTCTATTTTCATATACTTTTCTAGTTTTACAGAACCAACCTCAGAAATTTTCCCTATATCATTTCTCCCTAAATCTACTAGCATTCGATGCTCGGCTAGTTCTTTCTCATCAGAAAGTAGCTGAGCTGCAAAATTTATATCCTCCGAGGATGTATTCCCCCTCGGCATCGTCCCAGCAATTGGATTTGTTGTAACAATTCCTTCTTTTACTTTTACAAGACTTTCTGGTGAAGTACCTAATATAATATAATCTTGAAAATCCATATAAAACATATACGGAGAAGGATTGGCTGCCCTTAGTTGTCTATATAAGCCAAAAGGATCTCCAGTAAAGGGGGAAGTGAAGCGTTGAGATAGAACTCCCTGAAATATATCTCCCTGTCGAATATGTTTTTTCACGTCATCAATCATATAGATAAACTTTCCCTTTTCCATCTGTGGTAGAAAATGTAGTAAAGGTTTTTCTCCCTCTTCCTTAAATGTAGGAGGGGAGAGAAGATCTTGAATAATTCCATCGACAGTGGCATTCATTTCCTTCGGACAACGTCCTTCTAAAAATAAATCAAGAGCTACAGCAGTTACTGTAAGCTTCAAGTGGTCGAAAACTAAAAAAGTATCAAATAGCATGAGGTGGATATCTGGCATATTTAATGTATCCTCCAAATATTCTCCGATATTCTCCTGATAAAAAGCAAACTCATATCCAAAATATCCGATAGCTCCTCCAAAAAAGGGAAAGGGGTAATCCTCTTGATGAATAGGTAGCATTGCTTTTAGCTTATCAATTACGGAACCTACTTCAAAGGAATGTTTTCCTTGTTTATCCACTAATGTATAGCCATTTAAATGACTTAAAATTTCCTTTGTAGGATTTAAGGCAATAAAGGAATAACGCCCACTTTCCTTGTGCTTCGCGTGTGACTCTAACAGTATTTTCTTTCTCCCTTTTAACGCCAAGTAGATGGAAATTGGCGTGTATAAATCACCTTGAATCTCTTTCATAACATACTTCCTCG
Source organism: uncultured Psychrobacillus sp. (assembly GCA_934234185.1). Classification (GTDB taxonomy): domain Bacteria; phylum Bacillota; class Bacilli; order Bacillales_A; family Planococcaceae; genus Psychrobacillus. The sequence goes on from CAKQHO010000001.1 coordinate 29,308, forward strand.
TCTCTACTAACATGTCTCATCTCTCCTCATCTCAGCTAAATAAATACAAAAAGGCCCCCTGCCAGAAAAGGACGGGGAGCCGTGGTGCCACCTTTATTGATTACTTTTGTAATCCACTTAATTGCGAAATTTCGCTGGTCTTATAACGTAGACATACGCTAAGGCATACTCTTTTTTCAGCCTTAGAACTCAGAAGTCCATTCAGCAAATGCTTTGTACTGACTCACACCAGCCGTCAGCTCTCTTTTACAAGACATAAGCGTACTATTCTTCGTCATAGTTGTTAAAGACCATTCTAACCTAAAAAGTTTTAATATTCAATCGATTTTGCGGCGCTCATTCCTGCAATTTTTCCAGTTACTAAAGCGGAGGTAATATTGTATCCGCCAGTGTATCCATGTATATCGAGTATTTCGCCACAGAAATAAAGACCAGATTTTTTCTTAGAAGCCATTGTTTTCGGTTCAATTTCTTTCACAGAAACTCCACCACCAGTTACAAAAGCTTTATCGAGAGGTTGGGTGCCGTTTACTTGAACACTAAATTGCTTTAACAGATTTGCCAAAAGACGAATTTTTTCATGAGAGAGATTTTGTCCATCTTCATTTTCGGGAATGTTGGCTTTTCCTAATAAAAACAAGAGCCATCTCTCAGGAACAGTGCCTTTCCAAACATTTTTAACCGATTTTTTAGGGTCTGCCTTGATGGTCTTAACTAGTAATTGGAACGTTTCCTCCTCATTTAGATGAGGAAGGCTATCGATACGAACTTGGACAGGCGCACCATTTTTCTTTATTTCCTTAACCACAAATTGGCTACAGCGTAAAATAGCAGGACCACTTAGTCCAAAGTGTGTAAAGAGCATGTCCATTTGATGGGTAATAATGGCTTTTCCTTTTTTATTTAATACAGAGACAGCTACATCTCTTAAGGCAAGACCTTGAAGCTCTTTCGATTTAATAAATGACTCACTTGATAGCAGAGGAACCTCTGTTGGATAAAGATCTGTTACCGTGTGACCAGCTTTTTCGGCCCATGGATAGCCATCTCCTGTAGATCCTGTTTGTGGAACAGCCTTTCCTCCAACTGCAACCACTACCGCTTTTGATGTTATTTCTTCGCCGTTGCCTAGGCGTACTCCGAGTATCTTTTCTTCGTTCATTAAAAGCTTTGAAACTGGAGAATTTAGTTTTACCTCCACATTCAACCGCTTCATCTCGTTTAGGAGTGCATTTACAACATCCATAGCTTTATTGGAGACAGGGAACATTCTTCCATGGTCTTCTTCCTTTAATGCGACTCCTAAATTTTCGAAAAACGCAATAATATCCTCATTGTTAAATACAGAGAAGGGGCTAAATAGGAATCTGCCATTTCCGGGGATATTTTTTACAATTTCCTCCTGAGGCAATCTGTTGGTAACATTACATCGTCCACCACCAGATATTGCTAGTTTTTTCCCGAGCTTATTCCCCTTTTCAATTAATAAAACCTTTTTCTTTTCAGCACCTGCAGCAGCTGCGGCCATTAGTCCAGATGGACCTCCACCGATAATTATTACGTCGTACATAGTATATTCACACTTTCATTTTTTTCTTTATTATACATGATTGTAGTTTTGGATAGACAGTTGTAAACTGTTAGATAGACAATTTAAAGGATTGGGCGGGTTAGATGGCTTCAAATTTACTAAAAGGGACGATGATTTTAACTGTCGGTCTCTTATTATCTAGAATTCTCGGTGTTTTATATGTAATTCCTTTTTATCAAATTATTGGGGAAGACTATATGGCTCTCTACCAATACGCATATACTCCATACTCTATCATGCTGGCTATAGCTGTTTCTGGGGTACCTATTGCCGTATCAAAATTTGTATCTAAGTATAATGCCCTTGGAGACTATGCTACAGGAAGAAAACTGGTGAAATCGAGTATGGTCCTGATGTGTATTACAGGTTTTATAGGGTTTTTAATATTGTTCTTCTTATCGGAGCCAATAGCACATTTAGTTATCAAAGATGATGAAGCAGTTTTCTCTGTAGGAGATGTAGCAAGCGTTATTAAGTTTGTGAGCTTTGCAGTAATTGTTGTGCCTGCGATGAGCTTAATTAGAGGATTTTTCCAAGGGTATCAGCACATGACACCAACAGCGATTTCACAGCTTTGGGAACAGGTTGTACGTATATTATTCGTACTAGCTGGAGGATTCTTTGTTGTTTATGTATGGAATGCATCTGAAAAAACTGCCGTTTCCTTTGCTGTTTTTGCAGCCTTCTTAGGTGCCGTTGCAAGTTTAATAGTGCTTGGATGGTATTGGAAGAAATTAAAGCCTGAATTTGATAGCTTAATGACAGATACAGGTAAAACAAGCTCAGATATTTCTCTAAAGAATATTTACAAGGAAATTTTAATCTATACAGTACCGTTTGCTTTAGTTGGGGTTATCAATCCCTTATTCCAATTTATCGATATGATTACCTTTAACAGAGCGATGAATATGATTGGCATAACAGGGGATATATCAAATAATCTTCTTGGTATCCTAAACTTTGGAACCCATAAATTGGTGATGATTCCTGTCATGCTAGCAACCGGATTTAGTATGACACTCATCCCATTAATCACTACCTACTATGCCAAAAAGAATTTTTCGGAAGTTCGAAAGTCACTTGATCAGTCATTTCAAATCCTACTTTTTTTAACATTGCCTGCAGCAATGGGGATTTCTGTTCTTGCAAATGAATTTTATCATGTCTTTTATGAGAAAAGTTCGGTAGGAGCAGATGTTTTAGCGCATTATGCTCCGGTTGCAATTCTCTTTGCTTTATATCCTGTTACAACTGCAATCTTACAAGGAATAGATCGTCAGAAAATCATTATTTTAAACCTTTTGCTAGGTATTTTAACAAAGTTATTACTTAATACTCCATTTATTAAGATATTTGAAACGGATGGGGCAATTTTAGCCACGTCTGCTGGATATCTTGTGGCAATTTTCTTAAACCTATTTGCAATTCATAAGGTGCTGCACTACAAATCAACTATGGTGCTAAGAAGAATTTTATTAATAGTTATTGTAAATGCTGTAATGCTTGCTATTGTCTATGCACTTAAGCTTGGACTTGTAAGCTGGTTCAATATTGACGGAAAAGTAGATGCGCTTCTTGTTATATTTGTTTGTGCAGGAGTCGGAGCTGTTTTTTACGGATATGTAACCCTACGTTTAGGACTAGCACAAAAGCTATTCGGAGAAAGATTAACAAGATTTACGAAAAAAATTGGCTTTTAGGAGAATAATATGCGATTAGATAAATTTCTTGCTAATATGGGCTTTGGAACTAGGAAAGAGGTAAAATCCTTGATTAAGTCAAAGGCTATCCAAGTAAATGAGCAAACAGTAAAAGATAGTGCGCTGCAGGTAAATGAATATAAGGACATCGTTACCGTATACGGAGAAAAAGTCGAATACAAGGAATTTATTTATTTGATGATGAATAAACCGCCAGGTGTCGTCTCTGCAACAGAGGATACAAGAGACCAAACTGTAATCGACTTATTAGAGGAGGAAGACCGACATTTTGCTCCTTATCCGGTAGGAAGACTGGATAAGGATACAGTTGGATTATTGCTCCTTACAAACGATGGAGAGCTGACCCATCGCTTGCTGTCACCAAAAAAAGAAGTGCCAAAGGTATATTATGCTAAGGTTCAAGGCAGAGTAACGGAGGAAGATATTCAAGTTTTTGAAGAGGGAGTTATTTTAGATGACGGCTATCATACAAAGCCAGGATATCTTAAGATCCTTACCTCTGGAACTATTTCGGAAATTGAATTGACTATTACAGAGGGAAAATTCCATCAAGTAAAAAGAATGTTTGAAGCTGTTGGGAAAAAGGTAATCTATTTGAAGCGTCTCTCGATGGGAGCACTTAAATTAGATGAATCTTTAGAGGAAGGAACTTATCGAGAGCTTACAGAGGAAGAACTGATGGCCCTGGACAACATTTCACTCTGAACCCTGTACTGGATTCTTGGGTAAAAAAATTCTATACTTTCTTATCTTTGAACAAAAGAAGGACCGTGCATAAATGCAAGGTCCTTCTTTTTCATATGGTTACTCTAAGATGTCATTCTAACTCGTTTGTTCGTCGTGGTCCATTTACCTCTTGTCGGGCTAATGATTAAGTCATTAAAAGCTAGCACATTCAAGTCTCGTTGAATGGTTCGAGGAGTGATGCCAAATTCATCGACCAGATCTTGTGTTGTAACAGTTCCGTTGTCTCGGATGAACATATACATGTCTTTGATTCGATTGAGCATCCGATCAGTAGTAGGTTTCAAAAATAACCACTCCTTCATCTTCATATCTCATGGCAGGACTAGCGGACGACGTGGGGGAAAAGCAATGGAATAATTGCACTAAAGAGCCCCTTTACTATATAGGTTGTCAGTAAAATGTTATCTGACAATTATATTATAATAGATTTTAGTAGAAAATTCTATAAAAATACTATTATTTTTGTAAATATTCTGTTTATATTTCATTTGAATTAGAAATAAACCCTTGTTTTTACGAAACATTTATTTAAATGGCACGCTTTTGTTCGTCTTTATTTTTTAGGGAAGAATTAATGTGTTTAAGCTAAAAAAAGTGTAGAATAGTCATAAATATAACGTTGGAGGTTGCCAAATGAACTGGTTAGAAAAAGCAGAAGAAAAAAGAACACAAATTATTGCAGAGTTGCAGGGACTTATTCAAATTCCCTCTGTACTTGATGAAAAGACCATTACAGAGGAAGCGCCCTTTGGAGAAAAACCCCTTGAAGCTCTAAAGCATATGCTTCAAAAAGGTGAAAAAGAAGGCTTAAAAACAAAAAATGTAGATAATATGGCGGGACATATAGAGATGGGTGAGGGAGAAGAAATCCTAGGAATTCTTTGCCACGTGGATGTAGTGCCGGAGGGAAAGGGATGGACATATCCCCCATATGAAGGCGTAGTTGCAGATGACAGAGTATATGGACGCGGAGCAATCGATGATAAAGGTCCGACAATTGCTGCTTGGAATGCGATGAAGCTTGTGAAGGAATCAGGAATTGAGCTCTCTAAAAGAGTCCGTATGATTATTGGGGCTGATGAGGAAAGTGGATTCCGTTGTATGAAACGCTATTTTGAAAAAGAGGATATGCCAGAAATGGGTTTTGCACCGGATGCAGATTTTCCCATAATTAATGCTGAAAAAGGTATCGCTAATTTAGTGTTTACTCAAACAGGTTCTTCTGAGACAGAAACCATCCAGTTCTTTCAGTCTGGTAAAAGAACGAATATGGTACCTGATGAAGCCTTTGCTTTTGTCTTTGGCGGACTTCCTTCTATTAAGCAGAAGTTCCATGAGTTTGCAGTTGAGCTAGGAGTTACAGGAGAAGTAACGCAGGAAGGACCGGGAGTAAAGGTAATGGTTCATGGAAAATCAGCTCATGCTATGGAGCCAGATGATGGAGTAAATGCGGGTGTCATGCTTGCAAAATTTCTTCAAACAATTCCCCTTACTCCACATTCAAAAGCATTTGTAGACTTCCTAGTCAGCGCTTTTGGTGAGGAAAGTAGAGGGCATGAATTAGGATTACATTACACCGATGAGATGTCTGGAGATACTACGCTAAATCCAGGAGTTATCCACTATGCTCCAGCACAGGGATCATGTACACAAGTTAGTATGAGATATTCTGTTACTTATCCGTTGGACGAAAAGCTAGCAATTTGTAGGGAAAAATTAAAGGGCACTGGAATAACTTTAGACTTAGGCTCTAATTCCAAGCCGCATTTTGTTGAGAAAGAGGACATACTAATTCAATCCCTACAAAAGGTATACGAAAGACAAACAGGTGAAAAGGCGGAGCTCTTATCAATTGGCGGAGGAACATATGCTAGAACAATGAAAAAAGGGGTAGCCTTTGGAATGCTATTTCCAGGAAGAAAAGATGTAGCACATCAAGCTGATGAATACGTAGATATTGAAGACCTTATAAAAGCTACAGCAATTTATGCAGATGCAATTGTAGAATTAGCTGGAAAGAAATCAGGAAAGGATGAGTAAAATGGCAAAGATTTTATGGAATAACCAACTGATGGAAGAGGAAAAAGTAGTAATTGGCTTTGAGGACCGTGGATATCAATTTGGTGATGGAGTATATGAAGTAATTAAAGTATATGAAGGGGATCTTTTCACTGCAAAGGAGCATATAGACCGCTTATATGAAAGTGCTGAGAAAATCCAGCTAATTATACCTTATACAAAAGATAAGCTGCATCAGATGATTTACGAGCTGATGGAAGAGAATAACCTTGTAAATGGCCAGGTCTATTTGCAGGTTACTAGAGGGACATGTCTAAGGCAGCACCATTTTCCAAATCCTACAGTGGATGCAGTATTAACTGCATATACAAAGGAAACAACAAGACCACTTCAAGAGCTTGCAAATGGAGTAAGTGCTTGCTTTGTGGAGGATGTGAGATGGCTAAGATGCGATATAAAGTCACTAAACCTGTTAGGTAATGTATTAGCGAAGCAAGAGGCAGTAGGTAAAGGCTGTTTCGAGGCAATTCTTCACCGAGGAGAAACAATTACAGAGGGCTCTTCCTCTAATATGTATGGTATAAAAGATGGGGTGATGTATACTCACCCAGCAACTAATCTAATATTGAACGGGATAACTCGTCGAGTAATTATAGAATGCTGCCAGGAGATAGGTGTTCCTGTTGTAGAAGAGGCTTTTACTAAAGAACAGTCACTTCAAATGGATGAGTTTTTCATGTCCTCAACAAATGCTGAAGTAATGCCGATAATAAAAATTGAGGATACCACGATTGGAAATGGGAAGCCTGGGGACATTACGAAAAAGCTTCAACAAACATTTGAGAAAAAACTTCCTACTACTATACGAGTATGAGCAGCCATTACTTTATTGGAATAAAAATTCCTGACTTGATTGCCTCGTCAATTATAGAACAAAGGGAAGAAAATACTGCTCTTCGAAAATCGCATAAAACTCTTCCTTTTAAGGAAGATTTGCATATTACGCTTAGCTTTTTAGGAGCCGTCGAGGCAGATGTTTTAGATGCTTTATTCCAGTCACTTCAAGAAATTGACTGGAATTCCTTTAGGCTGACGACAGATGGGTTAGCTTATTTTGGTAGTGCGAAAACGCCTAGAGTTGTTTTTGTTGGAGTGAAAAAGAATGAAGAGCTTGCAAAGCTACAAATGCAAGTAGCAAAGACAGCTTCTAGATTTTTGAAAATAGATCACACAAGGGATTATAATCCACATATCACCATAGCTAAAAAGTGGGCTTCAAAAGCTGATTTGGATATAGAAAAATTTTCAATTGAAGAAATGTCGTTTGAGGTAGAGCACTTCTCCATTTTTAAAATAAACCCAACCAGTATACCTCGGTATGAGGAAGTACATTCATTAGTTACTAGGAGGAAATGAAGTGGCTCAGCTTGTAAAGCTTCAGGATTATGTTTCAAGATATCAAATAGATTTAAAAAGATATCCTACTCAATTTGTTCGTTTAAAAAAACAACAGTGGGAGCGTACGAAGGAAGAATGGGAAAAGGGAACGTTAAATTCCCAATGGATAGAAAATGAGGAAGCTGCAATAGAGGAGGACTCTGAACAAAAGTTCTTCCTTTCTCAGTTTTTTCGAAGGAAAAAAGAACAGCCTGTGAATGAAGAAGAATGGCATGATAAAGTGATTGAAGAAGATACTATCCCAGATGAGGATACAACCCTTAATTTCCAACCTAATATTGTTTATCATCCACAGACCATGGAAGAACTAAAAAGAATGTATTTGGATCAGCTTTTTCATTTTCAAATTAAGTGGGCGAGCTCTACACTTTTAGATAAATCATATGTAGATCCAAAATTTATGAGAGATAGCTTACTTAGAACTTTAACACTGAATTTGCCCGATAATTATTTTCTATTATACTATCCCATTTTAAAACTAAAGAAAGCTCCAATAGAATTAGAGATTTTACTAATACTGCCTACCGAAGTTGTTTGTATGGTAGTAGTAGAAGGACATGATTTAGATGCATTTATTGGGAGCAGCGATCGTTTTTGGTTAAGAAAAAGCGGTAAGGAAGAGAAGAAAGTACTTAGTCCGCTGATCAATTTGAATAGAATGGAATCTATTCTTCTACAAATTTTTCAAAAGGAAGGGGTAGAACTTCCAATACGGAGAGTTGTCCTTTCTAGAAATGGATATATTGACTATCCAGGCACTCCTTACAATACCCAATTCGTCGATACTAGAAAATTTCATGACTGGTTTAAAAATCTTAAATCTAATCCTTCTCCGATGAAGCATATGCAATTTAAAGCTGCTCAAGCAATTTTAAATCTTGTGCAAACAACCTCTTATTCTAGAGCAGGATGGGAAATAGATAGTGAGGAACCTAATGATTAACGTAACATTTATTTTAAATGAGACAGCAGGTAATGGCAAAGCCGAGAAGGTGTGGAATGCCTGGCATCCTCACTTTAACTTTCCTTTTACACTCAAGAAAACAGAATATAGTAGTCATGCGAAGGAAATCTCTATGTTGATTGCTGAGCAAACTACCGAAGAGCAGCTAATCATCGTTGTCGGTGGCGATGGAACGGTTCACGAAGTGATTTCTGGAATTATTGGGAAAGAGCAGGTTCGTCTCGGAGTTATTTCTGGAGGTAGCGGAAACGACTTTGGACGAGCTTTTTCTGTGTTTAAAACACCATTGCAGCTCAACCAATATATTTCACAGCTAGCATACAAATATTTTGATATAGGTGAGTTTAAAGCAGGTAATACGAATTTTAGCTTTGTCAATAGCGCTGGGTTCGGATACGATGCCAGTATTTCAGTAGAGGTAAATAAATCCCCATGGAAAAAGACGTTAAATACATTTGGATTAGGAAAACTAGTTTACGTTGTTTTTCTAATAAAGGAGCTATTTACCTTTCAGACATTTTCCACCACTTTACGAATGGGAAAAGATAAGGTAAAGTTTGATAATGTTTGGTTCGTGACAATAAGCAATCAACCATACTATGGCGGTGGAATGAAGATATCACCTGGCTCTATCCCTGACGATCAATTATTAGAAATTACCCTAGTACATGATTTACCGAAATGGAAGCTACTTTTAGTTTTTGGTACCGTATTTTTAGGGGCTCATACGAAGTTTAAGGAAGTTAGACAATATCAAGCAGGAGAATTTCAGCTGGAATTCAATCAGTCTATAAAAGGACATGTGGACGGGGAGTATGCCTGTATGGTGGACCCATTCAAAAATGTTCATTTTTCTTTCATTCCTCATGCTTGGAAGAATGCAATACCACAGAAAAAGGAGTTAATGTAATGAGGTTAAGACATAAACCATGGGCAGAGGAATTTATCCAAGCTCATCCTGAAATAATCATCCCAAATCCAGAGGATTATAAGGGAAACTGGCAAGCAATTTTTGAAAATGAAAATCCATTGCATATAGAAGTTGGCACAGGGAAAGGGCAATTCATCACTGGAATGGCAAAGCAAAACCCAGCAATCAATTATATTGGCATTGAGCTATATGACAGTGTTATTGTCTCAGCATTAGAGAATGCCATTGAGGCTCAACTTCCTAACTTACGATTACTTAAAGTCAATGGTGCAGACCTTGAGAAGTATTTTGCTAAAAACGATATTCACAGAGTCTATTTAAACTTTTCCGATCCATGGCCTAAAACAAGACATGCTAAGAGAAGATTAACACATGAGGGTTTTCTTAAACTTTATCAATCTATCTTAATAGATAATGCGGAAATTCATTTTAAAACTGATAACCGAGGGCTTTTTGAATTTTCCTTAGTCAGCATGTCAGCATATGGGATGATATTAAAGTATGTTTCATTGGACTTACACGCAGAAATGCCAGAAGATAATATTATGACGGAATATGAAGAAAAATTTTCCGCTAAGGGGCAACCGATTTATCGAGTAGAAGCTCAATACGTTTAAAAGGGGTTGGAAGGAATGGACACGTTTACTTTTCACGAAATGTCACTAACTTGGTTAAAGGGAGGGACTACCCATCTGGACGGGGGTGCCATGTTTGGAGTAGTTCCAAAGCCATTATGGGAGAAAAAATACCCAGTAAATGAGAAAAATCAAATTCAATTAGTTACAGATCCAATACTTATTCAATATAAGGGTCAACGTATTTTAGTGGAAACTGGTCTTGGTTTTGGAAAATTTACGGAAAAGCAGCTACGTAATTACGGTGTAAGTAATCAATCAGAGGTGGATGATAACCTAATTGAGTTAGGATATTTGCCAGAGGACATTGATGTCATTTTGATGACACATTTACATTTTGATCATGCTTGTGGGTTGACGAAGTGGGTCGATGGTGAACTAGTTCCTGCTTTCCCAAATGCAAAGGTTTATGTGTCCGAAATTGAGTGGAAAGAAATGAAAGAACCTAATATTCGTTCTCGGAATACATATTGGAAGGAAAATTGGGAGGCAATTCAACATCAGGTAGTTACCTTCTCTCATTCTATAGAGATAGTAGAAGGTATTGAAATGGTACATACAGGTGGTCACAGTGATGGTCATAGCATTTTGTTATTAAAGCAAAACGGAGAAACGATTATTCATATGGCTGATCTAATGCCAACACACGCTCATCAGAACCCGCTTTGGGTCTTGGCCTTCGATGATTATCCGATGACCTCGGTATTTGCGAAGGATAAATGGGTGAATGAAGGGCTATTGAACAATTATTATTTTAGCTTCTATCATGATGCCTTTTATCGGTTAATTAAGTGGAGTCCGGACGGGAAAGAAATTGTCGAACAAGTAGAAAGAACGAAATAATATTTTAGGCGATAATCCTTATTTTTAGGATTATCGCCTTTTATTTTAGGGGATATATATGTTGTTGTTATTGACAATGTTTCCCACAATGATAGGGGGCGCATATCTTTTGTTGAATCATTTTCATTCTCCTACTGAAAATACAACTTACCCCTTTAGAATTAATGAATCTTTAGTAGAAAAGTAGTACTTTTTTAAAATTTTTATATAGGTAATCATGATAGAACACCACGAATTTTACATGAAAATTCTCCCGATAATTTTGTGTCCTACCTTCACCTTTCAGACTTTAGTTTCAGAAAATGTGTTTTATTTTCCTGTTTAACCATATTGTGTTATATTTATTGATGTATTCATTCGTTTCATGATTTCAAATATGAATTTATAAGGAGTGTATTTATGAAGAGATTAATAGGATTTATGGTAATTTTTATGTTAGCCATGTTTTTGGCAGCATGCAGTGATGAAAGTGAAACGAGAACTTTCGAGATGGAACAAAATGGTATCGAAACCACTATGGTGTATACGGTTAAAGGGGATAAAGTTACTAAGCAAACAACTGAAAATATTATAAAGTATGATTCAGCAGGTATTACTTCAAAAGAGCAAGCTGAAGAATTACTTAATCCAATCATCCAAGAATTTCAAAATATTGAGGGATTAACACATACAATAGAATACGAGGATTCCCAAGCAATTGAAACTTTAGCGATAGACTATGAGGTTGTAAATTTTGATGATATAAAAAACTTACCCGGAATGAATTTTAACGGGGATACAGATAACGGAGTTAGTATGAAGAAATCTCTTGAAATTTTAGAGACTCAAGGTTTTAAAGAAGTAAAATAAGTGGATTCTCAGTGGTCGCACAAAGAATGAAGTCCGCGCTAAACCCCCTTAGAAAAAGTCTAAGGGGGTTTAGTTGTCTATAATTGCAAACATTTGAATTCTATTATTTAAGAAATTTTAACTAGATTACACTTTTACTAGATCTACAACTGTGCCAGTTTTAGCATCAGCGGCAAATTCAAACTGCTCCAGCTCTCCGTTTTTAATGCGAGATACTCCACCCTTGTATACATCTAGTTTAATGACATCCTTCTGATATGGCTCAGGAGTCATAAATATCCAAGACCCATCAATTGGTCCTTCCTCTTTAAAGGAATCTTTAATATTGCTTAAGACTAAGTCAGCCGGTTTGTTCTTATAAATCCTTGTAGCGGCTTGACTAGCAACTACACCAATTACCACTCCAGTACCAAGGCCCATCATATAATCTCTCAGTTTCATTCCTGCTTCCTCCTTAAATCGTTTTTTTTAGTGTATCATACTAAAAGAAAACTGATAAATTTTTCGATTCTCGAAGTTTTAGTATAGTAAACAGCCAGAACTTTTATTACAATAGAAAGGGAATGATTTTGTAAAATATAGAAATTATATAGCTTTAGGAGGACATTTGAAAATGAATGCAGAAACACTTTCATTATTTAAAACATTAACTGAGTTACCTGGAGCACCTGGTAACGAGCATGCAGTTCGAGCATTTATGCGAGAAGAGCTAGCCAAGTATTCCGATGAAATCGTACAAGATAATCTTGGAGGAATATTCGGTCTTAAAAAAGGCGATGAAAATGGTCCGAGAGTATTAGTTGCTGGTCATATGGATGAAGTCGGCTTTATGGTTTCTGGTATTACAGACAATGGGATGCTTCGTTTCCAGCCGCTTGGTGGGTGGTGGAACCAAGTGCTACTGGCTCAACGAGTAGAAATTGTAACAAAAAATAACACAATCCCTGGAGTTATTGGATCAATTCCTCCTCATTTATTGAGTGATGAAATTCGTAATAAGCCAATGGATATTAAAAATATGTTAATCGATGTTGGAGCCGATAATAAAGAAGATGCTAAAAACATGGGAATTCGTCCAGGCGATCAAATCGTTCCTGTATGTTCTTTTACTCCAATGGCAAATGAAAAGAAAATCATGGCAAAGGCTTGGGACAACCGTTATGGCTGTGGACTAAGCATTGAGCTATTAAAGGAATTGCAAGGAGAAAAACTACCAAACATGTTATACTCGGGTGCTAATGTGATGGAAGAGGTTGGTCTAAGAGGTGCTCAAGCATCTGCTAATATGATTAAACCAGATATTTTCTTTGCCTTAGATGCTAGCCCAGCAAATGATGCATCTGGCAATAAAAATGAGTTCGGTCAGCTTGGAAAGGGTACACTTTTACGTATCTTTGATCGTTCTATGGTTACTCACCGTGGGATAAGAGAATTTGTGCTTGATATGGCAGAAACGCATAATATCCCATATCAGTACTTCATCTCCCAAGGTGGAACAGATGCAGGGCGAGTGCATACTGCGAATGAAGGTATTCCAAGTGCTGTAGTGGGTATCTGTTCAAGATATATTCATACTTCTGCATCTATTATTCATACGGATGATTACGCTGCTGCTAAAGAGCTACTAGTAAAACTTGTAAAAGCATGTGATAAAACAACCGTAGAAACAATTAAAGCTAACGTTTAAAAGATGCCTCTCACGGCATCTTTTTTTTCAAGTTATTCGTTTAGCAAGAATGACTTGGCTTTGGTGGAATTAAACGAAATAGGAAAAAGGCATTTGTGCTTGCCGTAAAGGAGCAATGGACTAATGAAAATATTGATAGGAACTACTAATAAAGCAAAAACAACAGCTGTTCGAAATATAGCTGACTTGTATTTTCCCGATGTCACTTATGAAAATCATGTAGTTCCTTCCCTAGTAGCAGAGCAGCCAATAGGGAATGAGGAGACTAGACAAGGAGCTATTAATAGAGCCAGACAGCTAGTAGAGCTCATAGATGGGGACATCGGAATTGGTTTAGAGGGGGGGGTATTCCAAATCGATGAAATAATGTATGTGTGCAATTGGGGAGCACTTGTAACGAAATCAGGTGAACTCTATACCGCAACTGGTGCTGGAGTGCCTCTTCCCGAGGAGGTTTCCGCTCAAATACGAGAAGGCAAGGAACTTGGACCTGTAATGGACGTCTTTACAAATAAGAATGGCATACGTCATGAAGAGGGAGCGATTGGAGTTTTTACAAATGGGTTAGTTACAAGAAGCCAAATGTTTGAGCATATTATGCGGTTACTCATAGGACAGTATCTCCTTTCTACCAAAGGGAAATAATGTAACAAGTTATTCTAGTTGCATGGTTGCACAATCATCGTTAAAATAAATAGCAGTCATGCTTGAATGGGAGGAAACAAAATGACTAGAAAACGGATGCGAATTTTCATCGCGTCACTAGCTGTCATTTTATTAGTTGGATGTGCTTCTTTAGAAGAACAAGCTACAGATGGTCTTGAAAGTGCGAAAATAGTATTTCAAGGAGAAGCTGAAACTCCAAACAAAGAAGTAAATAAGATAAAATTATTTTTACCAAGCGGATTTCAGATAGAGGATGGTTCAGATGAATCAAACATTATTCTATCTAAAGGAAAAGCTTCTTTTATTTTATTTATGAATCCAAATGAAACACAAGAAAGTAAGCTTTATTACGAACTAATGATGGCAAATAGTAATGCAAATATAATAGAAGAACAGGTTTTTGAATTTGAGAATCGTTTTGGCTTTGCTGCGGTTCTTCAAAATGGTGAAGAAAGCTATGAGCTAGTTACAAGTATTGGTGGCATTAAGCTTACTACTATTTCTAGTGAAAAAGAAATTGCGAATAAATTAGAGCAAATGATGACTATTCTACGTTCTATCCAAACGAATAAGGAGGAATAGAAAATGGAAAACTTAACTTCTTTAGAGCAATTTGAAAAATTAAAGCAAGAGAAAAGAGTAGTGTTTAAATTCACGGCAGACTGGTGCCCCGATTGTCACTTTATCGATCCGTTTATGGGAGAGGTAGAGGAAGAATTTACGGATTTTACCTTTATGTCAGTTGACAGAGACAAATTCATAGACTTATGCAGTGAATTAAACATTCTTGGAATTCCTAGTTTTGTTGCTTATGATCATGGGGCAGAGATAGGGCGCTTTGTCAGCAAAGATCGAAAAACAAGGGAAGAAATCGAATCTTTTCTAAGAACTATATAATACGTGAGGGGGTGTCCAAAAAGTGATAACTTGCTGGACACCCTCTTCAACTATTTGTGTATTTTCATAATATGCCATTTAAAGAAAGGGTGAGTTACATGAAAGCATTGGAACTGATAAGAGAATTTAAAAAAAGTCTTTCAGAGGATATCTATGACTATGACTATAACCGAGAAACAAACAAACTGCGATTGACTCATAAAACATTAAATAAAGGTATTGATATTTCTATCCCTCCGATATTGGCAAAATACGAAACAAAAAAGGATAAAATTATTGAAGAGGTTGTCTATACAATTCATCAAACCTTTCAAGCAATGGAAAGAGAAACGAATGGAGATATAGATTTTTCGTTAGGTGTGTATCCAGTCATACGCTCTACTTCTTTTCCAAAGGAATCGAAGGAAGGCAATAAGTTTGTCATGAAGGACCATACTGCCGAAACTAGAATTTATTATGCAATAGATTTAGGAAATACGTACAGGTTATTGGATGAAAAGATGATTTCTGAGCAAGGGATTAGAGAAACAGAAATACGCGAACGTGCACTCTTTCAAGTAAGAAACTTAGAAAATAAGTATAAAAAAGATGAAGTCGCAGGAAATCATTTCTACTTTTTCAATAATAACGATGGATATGATGCTAGTAGAATTTTAAATGAATCTTTGTTAAAGGATATGAAAAAACAAATTTCTGGAGATATGACTGTTTCAGTACCTCATCAAGATGTTATGATAGTTGGTGATATAAGAAATGAAGTAGGCTATGATGTGTTGGCTCAAATGACCATGCACTTTTTTACAGTTGGTACTGTTCCAATTACATCCTTATCATTTATTTACGAAAATGGTGAATTAGAGCCTATCTTTATTATGGCTAAGAATAGAGTGACAAAGGAGAAAGATGAAAAATGAATATTTTTTACAATGCAGCAGGCATAGGTGATGTCCTATTAGTTCAATTGACATCAGAGAAAGTAGAAAAAGTAGTAACAGAAATAGTAGGGGATATTACTTTTGTAAAGAGTGTAGAAAATGATGATGTTTTGGCTATCAATATTTTTCAATTTAGCAATTATTACAAATTGAACATAACTGGCCCTGTTACGCTTTCAGAAGAATTTGTAGAAATTGTTCAAAAGGCAATAACATCTAACGGCTCGGATTATATATTAGACGTAGATCTATCCCCTAAGTTTGTGATAGGTTATGTTGAATCCTTGGAACAACATCCAAATGCGGACAAGCTAAAGGTTTGCCAAGTAAGCATTGGAGAGGAAAAACTTCAAATCGTTTGTGGTGCCCCTAACGTAGAGGCAGGACAAAGAGTTGTGGTTGCTAAAGTTGGAGCAGTTATGCCTTCAGGTATGCAAATTAAAGACGCCGAGCTTCGAGGCGTTGCTTCTAGTGGAATGCTATGCTCTGCAAGAGAGCTAGCTCTTCCAAATGCTCCAGAGGTTAAGGGTATTTTAGTATTGGATGAAACTGCTGTGGTAGGCAGTCCTTTTGAAGCCAATTAAAGACGGGAATGCACATCAGATAAAAATTCTGATGTGCTTTTTTATTCTTTACCAGCTCTAGAGCCTTGCACTCAAACAGACGCTTGCACATTTCTTAATCCTTTTCAGACAACGATAATTTATCATTCTATCTCCCCTTTTCCTTAAAGAAGTACGATTTAGGGAATTTCATATACCTAAGTTCTTAAAAGCCCATCTTTGCATGTGCTTTTTTTTACCTATTCTTTAATATAATAAGGACGTATACCTTAATTGTTGGTAAAATATAAGGTATCGAGTAGAAAGAGTGATGAAAATTGAATTGGTTTAAAAAACTTTTTAAAATGACAGATGATGAATATATGGAAGAAGCAGAGGTAGAAGTTGAGGTAAGAAAATATCAGGAATCAAAGATACCTTTTCGTTTTCCTTTAATATCTGATGAAGAAAAATTAAATGCTTTAAACGGTAATCGCCTAGAAGTCAAAAAGGAAAAACAAATAATTGAAAGAGATCCTTTTTACGATAGAGAAACGGTATTTCCAGCGCCACCAAAAAAGAAGGAATACCCCCTTCCAACACAACAAAAATTTTCTTCTAAACCAAAAATAGAAGAAGTAACTACTCAAAGGGCTGCAGTGAAGAAAAGACCATTTACACCTTCACAAGTACCCTCGCCAGTACATGGATATACAAGACCAACAAATAATAAAGTAGAACAAAAGACAGTTGCAAAGCAACATGTGTCATCTAAGCCTATTGAACAACATACCTTTGAGAACTCCATACTTTCTTCCATTGTAGAAGACTCAAAAAAAGTCCGGATGATCGAAGAGAAAAATAAGCCAAATGCTCTTGTAGAGTCTGTGTCAACTAAGCTTTCGAAGGAAGAACTAATAATAGAAAATAATACCTCGCATTTTTCTGAGGAGACCTCTTTCCCTTCTCAGGTTGAGATCACTCCACCTATATCAGGAAGCTTTACAGAAAGTGAAAAGGTTAGTGCAGCAGCAGAGGTGGCTGTTTCCAAGCTAGAAAAGGAGCCAGAAAAAGAACCTTTTCAGCCGACTGAATCAAAGAAGAAAGAAAACATTCGACCATTTAATGTACTAATGCTGAAATCAGATAAAGAAAAAATGAATAAGCTAGAGAATACGAAGCAAATAATGGACTTTACTCCTAAGAAAGTTTCGGCTCCGGTTTATCAAGAAGCTCCACTTGAGCAAGAGGAGTTTGAACAGCCTGTTTCCAATTATACAAGACCATCCTTTAGCTTTCTTCTTCCTCCTGAAATGAAGGACGAGGACAAAGAATGGATGGAAGAGCAGGCGAGTACACTAATTGAAGCTTTATCTTATTTCCAGGTTTCCGGAGAAATTCTTCAAGTCGTTCAAGGACCAGCAGTCACTCAATTTGAGTTAACAGTAGGTCATGGAACAAAGGTAAGTAAAATTCGTAATTTAGCAGATGACTTAAAGCTAGCATTGGCTGCGAAAGATATTCGAATACAGGCGCCAATCCCAGGGAAAAGCTCAATAGGTATTGAGATACCAAATCGCAATTCCAGAGCTGTAAGAATATCAGAGGTATTAAATACAGAGGTATTCAAGGAGTCCGAGTCTCCGCTAGAGGCAGCGTTAGGATTAGATCTTACAGGAAAGCCAGTCACTCTAGATTTACGTAAAATGCCTCACGGGTTAATTGCTGGGGCTACTGGTTCTGGTAAATCAGTGTTCATTAATTCTTTATTGGTCAGCTTACTTTATAAGGCTACTCCAGAGGAAGTAAAGCTATTATTGATTGATCCAAAAATGGTAGAGCTCGCACCATTTAATCATATACCTCATCTAGTGAGCCCTGTAATTACAGATGTTAAAGCTGCTACAGCAGCTCTGAAGTGGGCAGTAGAGGAAATGGAAAGAAGATATCAATTATTTGCCCATATTGGAGTCCGTGATATTGGTAGGTACAATTTGCTGGCTACAGAGAAAAGACAATTTGCTCAAAAACTTCCTTATATTGTTATAGTCATTGATGAGCTTGCAGATTTAATGATGATGGCACCTACAGAGGTGGAGGATGCTATTTGTCGAATAGCTCAAAAAGCGAGAGCATGTGGAATTCATCTAGTTTTGGCAACACAGCGTCCATCTGTAGATGTCATTACAGGCCTTATTAAGGCTAATGTTCCTACTAGAATAGCCTTTTCGGTTTCCTCTCAAATTGACTCTAGAACTATCTTAGATCAGCAGGGCGCAGAACGTTTGCTTGGCAAAGGAGATATGTTATATCAAGGGAATGGAATGTCCAGCCCAGTACGTGTCCAAGGCACCTATGTTTCAGATGATGAAATAGAAAGTATCATTGAGCATGCAAGGGCACAGGGATCTCCAGATTATCTATTTGAGCAGGAGGAGTTATTACAAAGAGCAGAGGTAGCAGATCAGGATGATTTGTTCGAAGAGGCATGTCGCTTTGTAGTAGAGCAGGGGACTGCATCAACTTCTTTATTACAACGTAAATTTCATCTCGGATATAATCGTGCGGCTAGGCTAATTGATTCTATGCAAGAACATGGTTATATTTCGGAGCAAAGGGGTAGTAAGGCAAGAGAGGTATTACTTACCAATGAAATGATAGATGAAATATTTAGTTAAATATAATTATTAAGCTATAGTATTAAATAGTGATATAATGGGGAATACGTCTAATAGAGACGTATCACTATTTAATGTATATAAGTGGGACTGATCCCAGGAGGTTTACAGGTATGACAAAGTATCATTTTACAGGGATTAAAGGGTCTGGAATGAGCCCCTTAGCACAAATCCTGCATGATGAAGGACATTACGTGCAAGGGTCTGATATTGATAAATATTTTTTCACTGAAAAGCCGTTACATGACCGACATATAAAAGTTTTATTGTTTAATGAGGCGAACATTGAGGAAGGGATGACTATTATTGCTGGGAATGCTTTTCCAGATAGCCATCCGGAACTAACTAAAGCAAGAGAATTAGGATTAGATGTTATTCGATATCATGAGTTTTTAGGAAACTATATGGATAACTTTACTTCTATTGCTGTAACAGGTGCTCACGGAAAAACCTCTACTACAGGGTTATTATCTCATGTTTTAAGCGGTTACAACCCGACTTCCTACCTTATTGGAGATGGAACTGGGAAGGGTGTCGAAAAGGCTTCTAATTTCGTTTTTGAGGCTTGTGAATATCGTCGACATTTCTTGGCCTATCATCCGGATTACGCTATTATGACAAATATAGATTTTGACCATCCGGATTATTTTACGGATATTGAAGATGTATACAGCGCTTTTCAATCTATGGCTATGCAAGTGAAAAAAGGAATTTTTGCATGTGGGGATGATACTCATCTTCAACGGATAACGGCGGCAGTTCCAGTAGTCTATTATGGGTTCGGAGAACAGAATGATTTTGCCGTTCGCAATTTGGAGATTACATCTCAAGGGACTTCCTTTGATGTATTCGTCCGAAACGAATTTTACCATCGTTTTACTATCCCAATGTTTGGAGATCACTTGGTTTTAAATTCATTAGCAGTTATATCGTTATGCCACTATGAGGGTGTCCCAGCTGATGTTATCCAAAAAGGGTTAGAAACATTTGAGGGAGTAAAACGCCGCTTTACGGAAACAATAATAGGAAATCGAATCATTATTGATGACTATGCGCATCATCCAACTGAAATAAAAGCAACACTACAATCAGCTAGTCAAAAGTATCCTTCTCGTGATATTGTCGCAATTTTTCAGCCTCATACTTTTACTAGAACCCAAAAGTTTTTAAATGAGTTTAAGGAAAGCCTGATGCTTGCTGATGAGGTTTACCTATGTGATATTTTTGGTTCTGCAAGAGAAAATGCAGGGGATTTAACGATTGAAACACTTGGTGACTTGATTGAGGGAAGCCATATACTTCATGAGGATTCAGTAGAACAACTCCTCTTACGTGAAAATGCTGTATTTATTTTTATGGGTGCTGGAGACGTACAAAAGTATCAAAAAGCCTTTGAACAACTATTAAATAATTGATTAAAATGCTTAATCCATTCGGATTAAGCATTTTTTTAAAGGATATTTCAAACAAACGTAGTATAGTATAAGAAAGAAGTTTAAATCAATTCTTTTAGGGTAAAATTATTACATAATAATTAATTAGAGGAGAGTGTCGCATGGAGAATCTTTTATACATAGCTGCTATCGTTGCTGCAATAGCCTTTCTGATTCTTTGCATTAGCTTGGCTGTTACGTTATCTTCCGTGAAAAAAACATTGAACAATGTAGCGGATACATTAGATGGTCTGGAGACAAACCTACAAAATGTCACGAAGGAAACTGCAGAGCTGCTTCATAAAACCAACGAATTGGCTGATGATATCCAGCACAAATCTGAAAAACTCAATACGGTAGTGGATGCGGTGAAGAATGTTGGTACTTCAGTTAATACATTTAATCATTCCATTCAACGCTTTACAAATTCAGTATCTAATGAAGTAGAAAAAAATGAAGATAAAATAGCTCAGGTTGTTCAATGGAGCAGTATTTTCTTTGGTCTTCGAGAAAAATGGAAGGAAAGAAAAGCACTAGAGCAGGCTGGTTATTATACATTTGAAAAAGAGAAAAATAATTTATAAATGGAGGAATGGATATGAGTAACTTCGAACAAAACAAACCAAATTATAAAGATGCAAATTTTAACCATGAATACTATTCGAACCAACCTTCTTATGATCGACAAGCAAATAGCTACCCACCTATGCCTTCGTATAACCAAGGGAGCAGTAACCTTTATCAAGAAAATGATGTAAATGGTAAAGACTTTATCATGGGAGTAATTATTGGAGGAATTATTGGGGCTACTACTGCATTATTATTAGCTCCAAAAACTGGAACCGAGCTTCGAGGGTCACTTTCATCTCAAGCTGGGCAGTTAAAAGATAAAACGATAGATTTATCTTCAACGGCAAAAGAAAAAACTACACAGCTATCTAAACAAATTCAAGAGCAATCTGGTCAACTAGTCGATAAAGTGAAATCCCTAAAAGGCTCGCCATCTTCTCCACAAGATGATGGAACAGCTTCCTCTGAGGGAGAAGAGCCAATGGAATTCATGGAAACAATTAGTAATACCACAGAAGAAATGACAGAACAAGAGGAAAATGCTACGGCGATAGCTGAAGCTATTAAAGAAGCAATTTCAGAAGAAAATAAAAACAATTAAACCAAATTAAATATCACTATAGACTACAAGTAAACCCAGTAGATACTGTGTTTGCTTGTAGTCTTTTTATAGAATCCATAGAAAGATATAAACAATAGTTCCAAAACAAACCTAACGAAAAGCTATCTCAAGGTTATCTCCTCCAAATATCTCTTCATTAAAGCCAGAGGGTCTTCCATTTCTCAAAATATCAAATGCTCCTACATTATCCGGCAATGTCCAATTTGCGTATCGGAAAACATCTTGAAAAATCCATGGTGTTTGTTCTGTTTCATTCCATAGAATTATAGATTCATTAGGCAAGAGATCATTTGAGGTAATTTGTTTACCATCACTACTTGTTACGTTCACGCATTCTTTTCTCATTTCAACTAATTTCCCCTGAAATGAAACAGTAATTTGTTCAAACAGTTTTTTCCCCAATTGATTTGCAACGTCTATGAGGGTCGGAACTTTAGGCATATCTATTTGTAACGTGTCATTAGTATGCAGTGGATAAGATAGCTTACTAGGGGAATTATTTAGGTTAATGGTAGCTGAGAAGCTAGGAATAAAATAGCTCTTGTCATTAATCGTTATAGAATATGGTACTAGCTTGCTCAACAGCATCTTATGGTTCATTTGTAAGAACTGCTCAATTGTTTGAATGGTTTCTACTCTGATTTTATCTCTATCTTTTAAGATGGTGTCTAAAGAAGAGATGTTACCATTCAGATATACAGTGGGCTCTATAGTATAGAGCTCTCCCTGAAATGTAATTGTTTTAACAGCAGCCTCGTCTAGAAGGTCCCGAATAGTAGCAAAAGCAGGCTTTCCATTTGACCCATCCAGTATTTCGATTTTATCGTTATTTTTTATAAGTGTTTTTGTATTGGCTGGAACCCCGTTTACTTTTATGGTTGCGGGTTGACCATGTTCACCAGGTATATGTATAATTTGCTCATTTAAAGTTACTGATATAGCGGCTCCTGGTTTACCATATAGCCTTTTTGCAGGGATATTGGCTGCTAATAACGCATCGCCTACGGTCATTTCCTTCAGTTCAAATAGTCGAACAATCTGATTATTAACCTCAATGGCCATATACTGAATAGGCGCTTTTTTTGCTGCTATTGCTATACCAATCGGTGTGACTAATTCTGGAGATTCTGATATATGGTTTTCTTTCGTAAGTCCTGAAATAGCATTGATTCCTCTAACTGCTACTCTGTTAGCAGGAAGCTGTAGCGTTTCTGCTAATATGGAGGTGATTTGAGGTGTTAAACTTCCACCCCCAACTAACATGACTGCTTTTGGAGATCGGTTATTGTTTAACCGCAGTATTTCTTTCGATATATTTGCAGCTAATTCTTTGATAGTCGGTAATATAGAATCAATTACTTCTTCGGTAGGGATGCGTTGATCAAAACCAAGGATATCTTGGATTTCTATAAAGTCAGCGTCATTGATTTGACGCTTTGCTTTTTCTGCTAGTGGAAAGTCTAATAAATAATGATCACTTAAAGCTTCCGTTATTTCATCTCCCGCATAAGGTACCATACCGTAAGCAACAACCGTTCCAAAATCGGTTATTGCAATATCAGAAGTACCAGCACCTATGTCCACTAGAGCTACGTTCAATCTCCTCATGCTAGGAGGTATTAATACATTAATTGCTGCAATTGGTTCTAATGTTAAAGCCTCCATTTTTAAATCTGCGCGTTTTAGGGCAGAAAGAAGAGATTCTACTACGACTCTTGGTAAAAAGGTAGCAATGACCTCTATGGATGCTTCACTGCCTTGTTGATCTACAAGACTGCCGATTTCCTCCCCATCTAGTTTATAGTAAAGTACACTATAGCCTACACAGTAATAATGACTTAACTTTACATCATCACTTTGAACGAGCAGAGATTGTGCCTTTTGCACAGCAGATAGCTCTAAGCGGCTTATATCCTCCTCAGAGAAAAGAGGTCTGTTTTTTATGTTAACATTGACAGAAGCTTGTACCGTTTTCAATGCTCTTCCAGCAGCAGCGACGCTAACTTTGCTAAGTGTTCCATATTTTTCTTCCAGCTTTATCTTTATAGAATGAATAACTTCTGCTACTTTGAGCACATTATGTATTTGACCGTCCAGCATAGCACGTTCCTTGTGTTCTTCAACAAGAATGTCTATAACATGAAACGTATCTTCTCTTTCTTCAAGGATAATACCAACAACTGATCTGGTGCCGATATCTAAAGCAAATAATTTGGATGACATCTTTCCACGTCCTTTTCCTCACCACACTTTAACGAGTTGAATCGCTAAAATAACACGTGACATTCTTAGCTATATTGATTATAATAATTGTTATATCTAAAAATGTATCATAATTTTCAGTCGATAAAAAGGGTCGTTGGATACTTGAAAGGAGAAAAAATGTTATGAAACCAGTAGATTTAGAGGCTCTTAGAAGCCGAGTGGATGATATAAATGTTGAAATTCTTCAGCTTATAAATGAGCGTGCTGAAGTAGTTCGTGAAATTGGTAAAGTAAAAGAAAAGCAAGGTGTTAATCGCTATGATCCACTTCGCGAAAGACATATGTTGGATCATTTAAAAGAGAACAATAATGGACCACTGCCTCAATCTACAGTAGAGCATATTTTTAAAGAAATTTTTAAAACAGCTCTTGAGCTTCAAGTAGATGATCAGAAGAAAGCGTTACTTGTATCGCGTAAAAAGAAATCAGAGGATACTATCGTAACAATTAATGGAGAAGCAATTGGAAATGGTTCTCCTTCATTTGTATTCGGTCCTTGTGCTGTTGAATCGTATACTCAAGTAGCAGAGGTTGCGGCTGCTATCCAATCAAAAGGATTAAAGTTAATTCGAGGTGGGGCATACAAACCACGAACTTCTCCTTACGACTTCCAAGGTCTTGGATTAGAAGGGCTAAAAATACTAAAGCAAATTTCTCAGGAATATGGTTTAGCAGTAGTATCAGAAATTGTTACACCAAGTCATTTAGATGAAGCACTCGATTACCTAGATGTAATACAGGTTGGTGCTCGTAATATGCAAAACTTTGAGCTCTTAAAAGCAGTTGGGTCTATTAATAAACCCGTGCTACTAAAACGAGGAATTGCTGCTACAATTGATGAATTTATTCATGCAGCAGAGTATATTATTTCTCAAGGAAATGACCAAATTATTCTTTGTGAACGTGGTATTAGAACATATGAAAGAGCGACAAGAAATACATTAGATATTTCTGCGGTACCAATTCTAAAGCAAGAAACTCATTTACCTGTATTTGTAGACGTTACACATTCTACTGGGCGCAGAGATATCCTACTACCAGCAGCGAAAGCTGCCATTGCAATAGGAGCTGACGGAGTTATGGCAGAGGTGCATCCTGATCCAGCTGTAGCATTATCTGATGCTGCGCAGCAAATGAACCTCAAACAGTTTGATGAATTTTATGACTCCTTACAAAAATTCATGAAGTCACATGAGATTCATGCTTAAAAAGACAGAATCGTCACAAAACCGACTCTTATAGGAGTCGGTTTTGTTAATTTAATTGAAAGTTAGAAGGGATATCAAGTATTATTTATTATATAAGCAAATTTATGTTAAAGGAGGGTGAGCGATGACAATTACAATTTATGATGTAGCAAGGGAAGCAAATGTCTCCATGGCTACAGTTTCACGTGTAGTAAATGGCAACCAAAATGTAAAGCCGGCAACGCGCCAAAAGGTACTTGCTGTCATTGAACGTTTAGATTATCGCCCAAATGCAGTAGCAAGAGGCTTGGCAAGTAAAAAGACGAAAACAGTAGGAGTTATTATTCCTGATATATCAAATGTGTTTTATGCTGAGTTGGTGCGTGGTATTGAGGATATAGCTACCATGTATCGCTATAATATAATTTTGACAAATTCTGATCAACAGGAAGATAAAGAGGTACAGTTGCTCACCACATTATTAAGTAAGCAAGTGGACGGTATTGTCATGATGAGTGATGAGGTTTCTCCTGAGATATTAAAAGAAATGGAAAGGGCCGATGTTCCAATCGTTTTAGCCGGAACTATAGAGAATAGTCAATCGTTTCCATCAGTGAATATCGAATACCGAGATGCTGCAGCAGAGGCTGTTAATCGTGTAATAAAAAATGGACACACAAGGATTGCCTTTATATCTGGGTCGATGTCTTCTACGATTAACCGTGAGTATAAGCTTGCAGGGTATAAGGATGCACTTAATGATGCGAAGATTGAAATAGATAACGATTTAATCGTTTGGGTGGATAATACTTACGATGATGGGCTAACTGCGTGGGAGCAGCTCCAAGGAATAGAAAATCCTCCAACTGCTTTTTTTGCAGGAAGCGATGAAATAGCAATAGGGTTAATACACGGAGCGTTAGATAGTGACAAAAAGGTACCAGAGGAAATAGAAGTAATAAGCTTTGAAAACTCTAAATTAGCCCGAATGGTACGTCCACAGCTAACTAGTGTAGTTTTACCCCTCTATGATATAGGAGCCGTGTCAATGAGGCTGCTAACTAAGTTTATGAATAAAGAAAAAATAGAAGAACAAACTGTCATACTTCCTTATCGAATTGAAGAAAGAAGCTCTGTTAAATAAAAAAACGGGAGTTTTAACTGATGTACGTAAAATATAAAAAGTGAGGACGTGATTTCACGAACTCACTTTTTATTATGGTGCTTAATGCTTTTAATCATTGATTCCTTAGAATATAGAGTGCTTTATCTAGCATTTGTTTGTTTTTTTCCATAATCTCTAGTTTCCTAGGTATAGGTTCATATAAAGGATTTGGATCCATCCAGGTTGGTATAAAAGGAACTGGTGAGTCTGTTTCCCACCGATCAAGCCATGCCTGTGGCAAAGTCTCTTTCGGTATACTTATATCGTTCATTTCCATCCAAAGCATAGACCAAGCTCTAGGTACTACTCTCCAAATATCATATCCGCCGCCGCCTACAGCTATCCATCTTCCTTCACAATATTTATGGGCAAGCTCATGAGCAAGCTTGGGTATTTCCTTATATATATTCATCGTGCCATAAAGATGAGTCAATGGATCGAAATAGTGAGCATCTGCACCATTTTGACTTAAAATTACATCTGGTTTAAACGATTCTACTATTTCTTTAAAGGCAGTCTGGTAGATTTCTAAAAAAGATTCATCCTCAGTAAATGCGTCTATTGGGAAATTGAAGGAGGTACCATAGCCTTGACCTGAACCTCTTTCTGTTATGTTTCCTGTTCCTGGGAATAGGTATCTTCCTGTTTCATGAATGGAAATGGTACAAACATTTGGATCCTCGTAAAAACTCCATTGAACACCATCCCCATGATGAGCATCTGTGTCTATGTACAATACGCGTGCATTGTATTTTTCTTGCATATATTTAATTGCTACTGAACTATCATTATAAACACAAAAACCGGAAGCTCTTCCCTTAAAGCCATGATGAAGCCCACCACCCAAATTGACAGCATGGTTCGCTTTTCCTTCCATGACGTAATCTACGGCGGTTAATGTACCACCTACTAGTCTAGCACTTGCCTCGTGCATATTCGGAAAAATAGGAGTATCTTCAGTACCTATTCCGTAACTTTCATAGATAGAAGAGTCTCCAGTCTCCTTACTTGCTTGCTTTACAACTTCAATGTAATGAGGATCATGTATTAAGCTTAGCTCATCATCCGTGGCAATTCTAGGTGGTACTATATCCGATAAAGATAGGGCATTTATTTCCTTCAGCAAGTCAACTGTTAACATTAGTCTCTTTTGATTGAAGGGATGATTGTCTGAAAATTTATACCCTAACTGGTTTTCTGAAAAGACAAATACTGCATTTTTTTTCATAGAGCTTTTCCTGGGAAGCTAGGCCAAAGAACTTCAAAGCCTTCAGCTTTTAATGCATCTACCAGTCGAGTAGGATTCATTGTCTTTATTCGAATTACCAGTATTTTGTTATGTTCATTTTCTTTATCGGGATATACCAGTACGCTTAGTACATTAATCTTATGTTCGTAAAATAGCTTGGAAACCTCAAATAACACACCTGTCCTATCAGGTACTCGTAATTCTAGCTGCGAGCCTGGCTGATGAACTCCAGTAAGCTCGATAAACTTATATAGCAAATCGGACTCTGTAATCATTCCGACTAATTTACCTTGACTTGTAATAGGTAGGCAGCCGATGCGATTATCGTAAAAGATGCATGCTGTCTCCTCGACAAAGTCTAATGGATGTCCAGTAATAGGATTTTTGGTCATTATTTGCGCTAACGAGTAATTTAAAATTTCTATATCTTGATTTCCTAGGGATGATGGGGTAGCCTCTTTTAAATCTCGATCTGTCACCACTCCAATTACCTCATTTTGTTCATTAGTTATAGGTATGTGCCTGATCCTCTTCTCCTTCAAAAGTTGAAGAGCATCCTTAATAGTATTAGATGGAGATAAGGTAGGTACGGATTTATTCATAATCTCTTCTACAAGCATATTAGCAAACTCCTTTATAAAGAAAGTTAAGACGTTTTAATACATAAAACGGTTCATAAAGCGAAGCTGATCAAACTTTTCAATAGAATCTCTGTCTACTCTTTTTCCTATTTTCGCCATTAAGCAATTTGCTGGGTGGGAGCTAATCTCTGGGTCATCAGTTGCATAGTATTCCAATCCACCAGCTTGCATCATCTTTTCCATCATTTTACGATACTCCCAAACATTAAGGCCTGTGCCTTTTAAATCCCAATGCCAATAATATTCTGTTGTTATTGTAATATAATCTTCCATAGCGTCATCCATCATAGAGACTCGCAGCAGCTCTTTCCCGACTCCAGTTCCTCTAAACTTAGGAATTACCTCTATGGCCCCAAGCTCTATTAAATTTTCCATATTACCCTGAGACCATCTTTCTAAAGGATCAGGGTGTAAAAAAGTGCTATAGCCAACAACAGTATCCTCTTCTCGCACAATAATAATTCTGCCTTCTGGCAAATTAGCAATTTCAATTAGGGCCTTATGCTGTTGTTCAGGAGCACGAAAAGCTACTAGGTCCTCATGGAAAGCTAGGCGAGCAAGCTGTTCTGAAGGAATAGGTCCCTCAACAGTAACAAGGCCATTTCTAGTCTCCTTTTTAACAGCGTAATATGTTTTTTTGTGTTCCACAAATTCACCACCTATAAATTGTTCCATTGTCTATCATTATACATGAAACAGAAGAAAGAAAGCGATTTCTATCTAAAATCTAACCGAACATTCAAAAAAGTGAAAACATTGGCATAAGATAAATAGAGTATTGTAGAATAAAAGAGTAAAGTGATAGAAAGGGTGAATTGGGATGAAAATTGAAATGCTACAAGTAGTCGAAGGGGATTATCAATTAAAGGACTATGACGCTGCATTAGAGAATTTTAATTGGAAGGACGTGGAAAATGATTTTTCTTGGTATGAGACTGGGAAAGTCAATATGGCGTACGAAGCCATTGATAGACATGCTGAGTCCGATAAGAAAGACAAAGTAGCTCTCTATTATCAAGATGCCGATCGAAAAGAATCTTATACTTTTGATGAAATGAAGAATTGGTCAAACAAAGCTGCAAACGTTTACAAAAACACCTCTTCTTTAACAAAGGGAGATCGCTTATTCATATTCATGCCAAGGTCTCCAGAGCTCTATTTTGCACTTCTAGGAGCCTTAAAGAATGGACTAATTGTTGGACCATTGTTTGAAGCATTCATGGAAGGAGCAGTTTATGATCGTTTAATGGATAGTGAAGCAAAAGCAATCGTAACTACTCCAGAACTATTAAATAGAATACCATTAGATAAACTTCCGGCTCTTGAAACAGTCTATCTTGTTGGAGAAGATATTAATGAAACAGAAAAGTTTATTGACTTCAACAAAGCTTTAGAAAAGGCTTCCGATGAATTTGAGATGGTTTGGGTTGATAAAGAAGACGGATTAATTTTACATTATACATCAGGTTCAACTGGCAAACCAAAAGGAATTCTTCATGTACATTATGCAATGGTCCATCACTATCAAACAATGAAATGGGTAATGGACATTCGAGAGGAGGATGTATATTGGTGTACAGCTGACCCAGGCTGGGTTACAGGAACCTCTTATGGCATATTTGGACCATGGTTGGCAGGAACAACATCCCTGATATTAGGTGGACGTTTTTCTCCGGATGCCTGGTATCAGGCAATTGAGGACTATAAGATAACAGTATGGTATAGCGCTCCAACTGCTTTTCGTATGCTAATGGGGGCAGGAGAAGGATTTGTGAAAAAGTATGATTTATCTTCTTTGAGACATGTCCTTTCCGTTGGTGAGCCTTTAAATCCAGAAGTTATTAAATGGGGTATGCAAGTATTTAATAAGCGAATACACGACACATGGTGGATGACTGAAACCGGAGGTCAAATGATTTGCAACTTTGGTTGCTTACCTATTAAACCAGGCTCTATGGGGAAACCGCTCCCGGGAGTAAAGGCAGCCATTATTGATAACAATGGAAATGAGGTTCCTCCATTTACTATGGGAAATCTCGCAATTAAAAAAGGTTGGCCATCTATGATGCGCCAAGTATGGAGAAATAAAGAAAAATTTGAGTCTTACTTTATCAATGATGAATGGTACTTCTCAGGGGATTCTGCATATATGGATGATGATGGGTACTTCTGGTTCCAGGGGCGTGTAGATGATGTAATTATGACTTCTGGAGAGCGTGTGGGACCGTTTGAAGTAGAAAGCAAGCTTATCGAGCATCCTGCCATTTTAGAAGCAGGGGTTATAGGGAAGCCTGACCCTGTTCGTGGGGAAATCATCAAAGCATTTGTAGCCTTGAACGAGGGATATGAGCCATCGGATGAATTGATTGAGGAAATCCAACAGTTTGTAAAGAAAGGTCTTGCAGCTCATGCTGCACCTAGGGAGATTGAATTTAAGGATAAGCTTCCTAAAACTAGAAGTGGTAAAATTATGCGCCGTGTTTTAAAGGCATGGGAGCTTCAATTACCAACTGGTGACCTTTCCACTATGGAAGATTAATAGAATGTAAAGGGCTAAACTAAGCTGTTCTTAGTTTAGCCCTTTTTTTAAAAGAAGAGAAACTTATAACTTTTTCTTCCATGTACCCATTGTGAGGGTGCTGGTACAGTGAGGATGTGAGAAAGGGCCTTTCACACCCTGCATTTTTTGTATCTTTTATATCCATTGTGCCGCACTTTTCCCAGGTACGGCTTGAGCTCTGCTCACTTTGGGAGCTTCCTTGTATTGTTCCTACAGAAGTCGTTGCCCCCCCATTCTAATCTACTTTCCACTTATGATAGCTCCTTGTCTCTTAAGGTCAAATGAGTAACGACTTTGATGACTGAGAGGCTGCCTCCTCGCCGTATTCCATTTGCTTGTCGGGGCAGAACAGGCGCTTGCGCATTTCTTAATTGTAACTTATTTGTCTTGGATTATGTCTAATAAATACAGGGGGGAGAAAATGCGACTTTTTATAATTATCATTCTAGGAATGTTATTAAGTGCCTGTGGAACGCAAGAAACGAAGACAGAGGAACCTACTCAACTAGCTTCCAATGATCTTATTAGCTCTAGTGAGTCTCAAGAGGATAAGTTTACTTTAAGATTGGTAAGTGAAAAAGAACAGTATAAAGTTGGAGAACCATTAAACATTGTTGCAAAGCTAACTTATCATGGAGAAGAAGATATTACAATAGGTCATGGCGGTTCTTGGGTGGCTTTAAGTACGACCAATTTATCGAAGGGTTATAATTTTGGTTCGGCGATGGATACACCATATATATCCAGAGAAATCCAAAGCAAACAAACCATTCGGAAGCTGTACCAATTTTCTGGAGGTACTTATCATGAAGGCATGGGTGGCACGCCTTTTTCAGAAGAGGAGTTTTTGGAAATGTCAAAAGGAAAATTCCCACCTGGGATTTATAAAATTGAGGCTGCAACTGATTTTGTGATTGAAGGCAATGATAAAAAATATAGTCTAAAGGGAAAAGTAATTTTTGAGGTGATAGAATAATAAAAATAAAAAGAGTATAAATACATTCAATTGAGGAATGTATTTATACTCTTTAAATTATTTTTGTGTTATTCCTCTTCGTCCTCTTCAGGAGGAGGCTCCTCGCCAGGTGGGACATCTGGAGGTGTTTCATCTTCTACTCCGTCGGAATCATCCTCAGGAGGTGCCTCAGGAGGTGTCACTGGATCTGGGATAAAATCAATATAATTAACTTGGTTGGAGGCACCAGATTGTAAACCAGTAATATCCACTGCAACTACGATGAACTGTCCAGACCTTCCTAAGAAATGGCTATTTGCTTCTGCCTCTAATTTTGTGGTAACAAGAGACCAGTTGCCATTTATAACCTCATACACTCTATACCCTATAACATCATTGGATGCTGAGTCAGTCCATGTAATAGTTCCATCAGACATGGAAACTGTTACAGGAGCAGGAGGGGTAGAATCTGCTTCAAAAACTTGCTCAGAAACAACATTACCAGCGAAAGAAGAATTGTTTGGGAATAGCTTACTAGCATCGCCACCGAATCTTCCTAGCATTCTGGTTATAAAGTCTTGATTTACACCATGTCCTCCACTCACAACAAACTCGGATGGTGTATTTTCTAATGCCCTATATCTGCTTCCTTTGATAACAACATAGGAAGAGGTAATTAGACTATCATCTGGTTCTGTAGGGAGCATAACGTTTTTATTAAATAAGTCAGTTTGTACCAGACCTGCTTGCTGACAGGCCTCGGATGCTGCTAAACCAGAAATACCACAGAAAGCAGCTGAAACAACTCCTTCAGGTTGTTTAAACTGGGCAGGGGCATTAATCAAATCTGGATTCACTTCATACATAGCGTTCATCATGTTAGCCCAGAGTGTGTTAATCCTAGTACTAGGATGCCCATAACGATTATTTAATCGATTTAATGTAATGGTATTATCGTCATATCCAAGCCATACACCCAAAGATATATTCGGATTGTATCCGATTAGCCATGAGTCATTGTGATTTTGGGTAGTACCAGTTTTTGCAGCAAAATCAGCTTGGAACTTTAGTTTTGATCCTGCCACTTTAGCCGTACCAGCTTTTACGACATCTCTTAGAATATCTGTAGTGATATATGCTGTTTCTGGACTAAAGACATCTACAGATTCTATCTGATGCTCATAGATAAGGTTACCATCTACATCCTCAATTTTATCTATCATATAGGCGTCTATAAATTGTCCGCTGTTTGCAAATGTGCCATAAGCGTTTGTAACTTCTTCTAGAGTAGCTCCAGTATCCATCCCACCAATTGACAGGGACGGGTTAGCATATTCATTAGGACCAATATGGTTAAAGCCCATTTTAGTCATGAAATCCGTAGGCTTGCGGTCCATGATTAAATCATAAAGACGGATAGTAGAAAGATTTTGAGAAGTAGTCAGTGCTTGTCGAGCTGAGATAATACCTAGCTCCTGTGTAGCCGTATAGTTTTTCGGTTCCCATTCATTTCCATGGTCGTTGTATACAAACTTGACGTCTACCACCGGACTACCCGCACCTATCACACCATACTCTATTGCAGGAGCATAGACGAGCAACGGTTTAATTGTAGAGCCCATAGAACGTTTGGCTTGTGTAGCATGGTTCCATTTCTCTAAATTATAATCTCTTCCACCGAGAAAGGATAAAATTTTTCCGGTAGAGTTTTCAATAACCATGCCTCCAACCTGAACAGGGAAATCTTTTTTGATCATCTCACCAGTCAGTGAGTCCTTTACTTCACGATCTGTATAAGTTGCCCCATACATATCGAATTCATCTCGAACCTTCAGCATGGTTTCATACATGTCTTTGTTGATAGTAGTATGAATTCGATAACCTCCTGTGCTTGCTGCACGCTTGGCGATAATTGTATATTTTTCTCTTGTGGTTGCTTCTTTTTCTAAACGTTCTGGATCAACGCCATCCTGCTTAGCAAATTCTTTGCTTAAAATTTCTATTACTCTTTTCTCTATTTCAACAGTGAGCCAAGGATACTTCTCCTCTGGTAATTCCTCAGGATCTCTGAAATCTTTCGTTATATCATAATTCGAAGCTACATTATATTCTGCTTCCGTTATATAACCAGTTTCTTTCATTCGAAATAGAACTACCTTCATCCGGTCAATACCTGCCTGTAAAGCCTTGTCTTCCTTTAATTCCCCACCATTTTTAAACGGGGTATACTTAAAGGGTGCTTGTGGAATTCCTGCTATATATGCTGCTTGCGGCAAAGTTAAGTCCTTTGCTTTTACATTAAATATACCTTGAGCAGCTGTTTCTATCCCGGCGATGTTTCTTCCGTTTGCGTTTCTACCGTAAGGAATGATATTTAAATAAGCTTCTAGTATCTCGTTTTTATCCATAAATTTTTCTAGACGCATAGCCAGAAGTATTTCCTTTGCTTTTCGTTCATATGAAACTTCATTAGTTAGTATTTGGTTTTTTATTAACTGCTGTGTTAGCGTGGATCCGCCAGTTTGTGTGTCAGAATTTGTGACATCTTGTAGCAGGCCACGAATAATTGCTTTAGGTACTATTCCATTATGTACTTGGAAGTATTCATCCTCCGTTGCAAGTACAGCATCTATCACATAGGGTGACACTTCTGATAGCTTTGTTTCCGTACGCTCTAAATCCGTACGAAGCTTTCCTAAGTAGATATCTCCTGCAAAATAGATTTCGGAGGTTTCTTCATAGTTGAATACGGCATTTCTCATTTCTTCTTTCCCACGAAGTGGCTCATCCTTAACTAGCGAGGCAAAATATCCGGCTGCTACGGATGCTCCAAATACACCGAGTGCTAACCCGACAACTAAAAAGATTAACCCTAAATTCCACATAACGCTTCCAGAAACACGTAAGCTCTTTGCCCATTTAGTAGTTTGCCATTCATCAAACTTTTCTTTATATAATTGGAATTTTTCTATCCATTTATTCATTGTTCACTCTACCCCCACATAAAAGATATTATAACATATACCTATATTGTTAGACGATACTTATTGACAACCGTTTCAGATTAGGTAAAATAGGTATATCTTTTAACTGTGAAGAGTCCGGAGTAGTTATTATGCATACTGTATAGAGAGCTAGCGGTTGGTGAAAGCTAGTCAGTGTATAATTGCGAATTACAGGCTTGGAGTTAAACGTCGTCACAACGATACAAGTGAGCAAAGCGGAAGGGTATTCCCTTCAAGCTGGGTGGTACCGCGCTAATCGACTGAAGCGTCCCTGCATACTTTTTATGCAGGGACTTTTTGTGTTTAGAAAAGGTATTCACTTTATTGTTTTATATGACCTTATATACATTTAAAAATTTTTAAGGAGGAATAGAAATGGTAAACACGTTAATTGAGGATTTAAAATGGAGAGGCCTCTTATACCAACAAACAGATGCTGAGGGGATGGAGGAGCTAATAACAAAGGAAAAGGTTTCTTTATACTGCGGTGTAGATCCAACTGCCGATAGTATGCATATCGGACACATAGTTCCATTACTTACACTAAGACGTTTTCAGCTTCATGGACATCAGCCGATTTTATTAGTCGGAGGAGCAACAGGGATGATTGGAGATCCGTCGGGTCGATCAGAGGAACGTCAACTGCAAACAGTTGAGCAAATAGATAGAAATGTAGCTGGTATTAAAAAACAGATGGAACAGATTTTCGACTTTGGTACAGAGAATGGTGCAAAGATGGTCAATAACCGTGATTGGATCGGGTCAATGTCCGTTATTGAATTTTTAAGAGATTACGGAAAGCTTATTAATATCAATTATATGCTAGCTAAGGACTCTATTGCTACTAGATTAGATTCTGGTCTCTCCTTTACAGAGTTTGCTTATACATTAATTCAAGGGATTGATTTTAAGCATTTGTATGAGAATTTTGGCTGTCGAGTTCAGGTTGGCGGCTCGGACCAATGGGGTAATATTACAACAGGCCTAGAAATCATCCGTAAAACAAAGGACGAGGAAGCAAAAGCATTTGGTATTACTATTCCATTAGTGACTAAAGCGGATGGAACGAAGTTTGGAAAATCAGCGTCTGGCTCTGTTTGGTTAGATCCAAAGAAAACTTCTCCATACGAGTTTTACCAATTTTGGATTAACACTGCTGATGCAGACGTAATTAAATACTTAAAAATCTTTACCTTCCTGGAAAAAGAAAAAATCGAGGCATTAGAAGTAACTGTACAAGAGGAGCCTCATCTTCGTAAGGCACAAATTACATTGGCTGAGGAAATGACAAAGCTGATTCATGGGGAAGAGGCTTTGAAGCAAGCAGTAAGAATTTCGCAAGCATTGTTTAGTGGGAATTTAAAGGAATTGACTGCTGGAGAAATGAAAGATGCGTTTAAGGATGTACCTTCTATAGAAATGAGTAGAGAAGAGAAGAACATAGTTGATTTTATAGTAGAAGCTACTGTATCTCCCTCGAAGCGTCAAGCTAGAGAGGATGTAACGAATGGTGCCATTTCAATAAATGGAGAAAAAATTACAGAAATTGGTTACATTATAGGAAATAAAGACAGATTAGAAGATGAATTTATGATAATTCGTCGAGGCAAGAAAAATTATAAAATGATTAAATTTGTATAATTCCTTCGCTACTTCTTATAATAATAAGAAGTAGCTTTTTTTATGGCTTTTGTAAGCTTGTTTCATTAGAAGACTTGAAGCATATTTCCTAGTATATAAGCGTTTAAGATGAGTATTAAAAGATTTATTACTTAAAAATTCCTTTATACTTTAGGAAACTTTTTAGTTATATCTTAAATATTTTGAATATATTTTTAAAAATTTCTTTGAATAGAAGGAAAAATATTATTATTTGGAGAATAAATATCACTAATCATATTAGATGAAATATGGATGAGACTTGTATAAAATAAGAAAGAGAAATAAAAAAGCCATCAAATACGAATAATTTTTTGTTGTTTTTCATATAAACAGATAGGAAATGAGGTGTAATTCTGAGTGGAATCTAAAAAGTATGTGTTGGATCATTTTGATGATTTTTTTGTAATCCTTTATGGGAAGAACAATAAATCAGACAAGCTTGTTATTTTAAAAGAGAAGTTTACTATTGAAGCAAAAGAAGGAGATCTTCTAGAAATCAGTATTAATGAAGATAAATCAGGATATAATTTCAAGCTTGTTAAAGAAGAAACAGATGAAGCAAAAAGGCGTTTGCTAAATTTAATTGAAAATATGGAGAAAAACTAACAACAACCCATCTCTAACCAGGAGGTGGGTTTTGTTATGGATATTTACATTTATGCTTATTCTATTTTCAGCGTAAAGATAAAAACCCCCTAGAATCCATAAGATTCTAGGGGGTTGGCTATTGCTTAGAAAGCAATTTAATTAACGAGAGTAGAACTCAACGATTAGAGATTCGTTAATTTCAGCAGATAATTCGCTGCGCTCTGGAAGGCGTACGAAAGTACCTACTTTTTTGTCAGCGTCAAAAGAAAGGTATTCTGGTACGAAGTTGTTTACTTCGATAGCTTCTTCAACTACTGTTAGGTTTTGAGATTTTTCACGAAGAGCAATCTCTTGACCAGGTTTTACACTGTAAGATGGAATATCTACACGTTTTCCGTCTACTAATACGTGACCGTGGTTTACTAATTGACGAGCTCCACGACGAGTACGAGCAAGACCTAAACGATAAACTACATTGTCAAGGCGAGTTTCAAGAAGAATCATGAAGTTTTCACCATGTTTACCTTGCATTTTACCAGCTTTATCAAATAGTGTACGGAATTGACGTTCATTAACACCGTAAGTATGACGAAGCTTTTGTTTTTCTTGTAGTTGTAAACCATATTCAGTTAATTTTTTACGTTGGTTAGGACCGTGTTGTCCTGGTGCGTAAGGGCGTTTTTCTAATTCTTTACCAGTACCGCTTAGTGAAATACCAAGACGACGTGATAATTTCCATGCTGGACCTGTATAGCGAGCCAT
Organism: uncultured Psychrobacillus sp.; assembly: GCA_934234185.1. Taxonomy (GTDB): domain Bacteria; phylum Bacillota; class Bacilli; order Bacillales_A; family Planococcaceae; genus Psychrobacillus. The sequence goes on from CAKQHO010000001.1 coordinate 67,135, forward strand.
GAATGACTCCTCCTTTTTATTGGTTTTATTTTGTTGTAAAATAAGACCAGATGTATTCAGTCTAGAGGACATTTTATTTTCATGCATCATCGCCCTTGCAGCCAAAGGGTTACGGGATACACCATCTACTTTTGTAGAGGAATAAAATGAACAAGCTAGTCCATACAACTGCTGCATTTATTTTACACAAAGCCTATTGTATCCCCAGAGAACATGAAAGTCAATAAAATTCATTTCCTTTCACTTTAAGGAATTGATAATAATTGACAAATAGTAAATTTTATAGTCAAATAGATATAACTAGTGTTGGGATAAAAGTATCATGTCTTTTATAAAACTGAGGTGTCCACATGGAAAACGATGCAAGCTTGTTACTTTTTAAAAGTCGTATGTTTGATATATGGAATAAATACGCGTTTAGTCATGAATCAAGTGCTAAATGGTTTGAGGATTTAAAAGTTTTACTTACAGAATTTTTTGATATACAAGATGCGAATTATTTTATCTGTGACTCCAATACGTTTGTCCAGCTAAAATGGAATCACTCGTTTGCTAAAAAAAGAAATGCGGTTTGTTGGCAAGAAATAGAAGGCTTCTTTTATGAAAAGGATTACGCTGAGATACCTTTTGTCCAAATCGAAAATTCATCAGAGACCTGTGTGTCCATTTTATTAAAAGATGAAGCAGAGATTTTAGGTTTACTTACTTTTGGGGTAACGGATAAGTGGACAAGGTTTTCGGAAACGACAAGTATAAATGATTTTATTACCTTAGTTAGTAGTTTAGTAAAGACTATAAGAAAATCTATTTTTCTCTCTCAGCAGGAACATCAATATAGAAATTTATTTAATGTAACGAAGGCTTTTCATTCAACCTTAGAAATTGGGGATATATTAGAAGGAACCTTATTTGCTATCAGTGATGCTTTCCCAGCTTTCCAATCATCTTTAATTTTATCGAATGATCAGGATCGAAAGACTTCGATGCCTTATAGATTGTTTGATTATACAACGGAAAGAGCTGCAACTGTTGAGGCATTTGTTTCTGGTGAAATTACCTCAGAGTTAGCAAAGGATCTAGGTGTACGTCTGCTAAACGTGCCCATAAAAGGAAAGCAAGGGATATATGGTGTGTTACAGGTAGCTACTCATTTGGATTATCTATTTTCTTATCGTCAAAAAGAATTTGTTTCGATGCTAGCTAACACAGCGGGAAATGCTTTGGAGAATGCGAAATTATATATCCAATCTCATCGCTTAGTATCAGATTTACAGTTAATTAATGAAACATCACAAAAATTAAACATGAATCTTTCTATGCAAGAAATGGTCCTGTTTTTAAAACAGCAGTTGATGAAATCCTTTCAGCCAGAGCAGGTTTGCTTTGTATTTTTAGAGGGAGAGGAATATAACATCTCCGCAGGCACAGAATATTTCTATACATTGGATGGTCAAATGTATATTCAGCATGTAGGGAATCATTTTAAGAAGTCAAAGGATTCTTTATTTTTAGCGGATTTTAATAGAATAACAAATTTCCCTCAGGAATTTCGGTCGTTAGTTGCTATCCCTTTACGTGAGTATGATACCATAACGGGATTTAGTATTGTGATGCACAGCGAACCTTATTTCTTCTCTTTTGATAGCTTTAAATTAATGCAATCACTAATCCAGCATTCTTCTCTTGCAATTAGTAACTCGGCGTTAAGAACGAAGCTTCAAGAAATGGTAGACAGAGATCACTTAACCAATCTATATGCACGGATTTACTTGGATAAGTATGTGGAAGCTTCTGTTGAAAAAGATGAAAATGGTGTGTTTGTTTTAATGGATATTGATAATTTTAAACAGGTGAACGATATTCATGGTCACCAAAAGGGAGATATGGTATTACAGCATATTGCTTCTATTATTCAACGAAAAGTAGAAAACATCGGCATAGGAGCAAGATGGGGAGGAGAAGAGCTTGCCCTTTATTTCCCTAATATGTCCTTAGAAGAAGGAGTAAAGACCTGTCAAGAGTTGCTCGAAATAATTCCTCTATATTCAGAACCTAGCGTAACTGTTTCAATTGGTTTATCCAGTTGGACGAAGGATACGGTCATTAATTACCATCAGCTTTTTCATAATACAGATATTGCCCTTTACGATGCTAAAAATAATGGGAAAAACCAATTATGTGTATTCGAAGGAGCTCGTCTTTAGGCGAGCTTCTTTTCTTTTAAATAGAAAATGTGTAGACTATGTATGTAAGCGTTTACAAAAAGGGGTGTTTATATGAATAAGAAATCACTAGAAATGGAAACAATTATTATTCATGAAGGGTACAAAGCTGCAGAACATCATGGTAGTTTGGCTGTTCCGTTATATCAAACTTCAACCTATACGTTTGATAGTGCAGAGCAGGGAGCCAAAAGATTTTCTGGAGAGGAAATTGGGGGAATTTACTCTAGACTAGGTAATCCTACTGTGCAAGTACTTGAAGAAAGAATGGCAGCTTTAGAGAATGGTGCTGGAGCTTTGGCTTTTGGTTCCGGAATGGCTGCTGTAAGCACTATATTGGTGCATTTGACTAAAGCAGGGGACCATATTTTATGTACAAGAGGGATTTATGGTTGTACATTTGGGTTATTGAAGATTATGCAAGAAAAATATAATATTTCACATGATTTGGCTTCCTTGACTACAGCTGAAGAGATAGAAGCAGCTATCCAACCTAATACAGCTTGTATATATATTGAAACACCGATTAATCCAACAATGGAAATTGTAGATATTGAAATGATTACGAAGATAGCGAAGAAACATCAAATTCCAGTAGTTGTAGACAATACGTTTTCTTCCCCTTATATTCAAAAACCATTAAATCTAGGTGCAGATTTCGTGTTGCATAGTGCAACCAAATATATTAATGGTCACGGAGATGTAATTGCAGGTGTATTAGTAGGAAGAGACAAAGAAGAAATAGCAAAAATTAGATCTACTGTTCAAAAGGATTATGGTGGGATAATTTCCCCGTTTGACGCATGGCTTCTAATAAGGGGCTTAAAAACATTACATGTAAGAATGGAAAGACATAGCGAGAATGCAGAAAAAGTATTCCAATTTTTACAATCAAAACAGGAAGTCTCTTCTATTTATTATCCTTTCGATACAAACAACCCTCAATATGAGGTGGCAAAACGTCAGATGAAAAAGGGTGGGGGTCTCATTTCCTTTACGATAAAAGGAGGACTAGAAAAAGTCCAACAGTTTATGAATGAGCTACAACTAATTAAACTAGCAGTTAGCCTAGGTGACGCGGAGACATTAATCCAGCATCCAGCAACAATGACCCATTCTGTCGTTCCAGAAAAAGAAAGAACGGCCATGGGGATTACGGACGGCATGCTAAGACTTTCTGTCGGGTTAGAAAATGCAAAGGATATAATTGAAGATTTAGAAAATGCCTTTATCAAAATAAAATAATAGATTTATAGACATGCTCAACATTGTAACATGTCCTGTCTTAAAGTCATGTGGAGATGTTCTTTGCGATGGGGAGTTGGCGTTTTGTAGCAACCACAGCAGGAGCTATGCTGCATAGTAATCTGTTAAAGAAGAAGTAGGGGGTGCCCCATAAGTTATCTACTTATAGGACACCCCCAATTTTTTAAATATGTTTGATAAGTACTTCGATAAATTTTTCCAAGCCCTCTGCATCCTGTTTGCCAAATCGTTCTTTTATAGGACTATCAATATCTAAAACACCCAATAGCGTCCCGTCTTTTACAATAGGAAGAACAATTTCAGATTGAGATGCAGCATCACAGGCTATGTGACCAGGAAACGCATGGACATCTGGCACAATTATTGTTTCCCTTTTCTGAGCAGAGGTTCCACAAACCCCTCTTCCAAATGGGATTCTTACGCATGCAGGAAGTCCTTGAAACGGTCCGAGTACTAGCTCCTCATTATCTACTAAATAGAAGCCAACCCAATTGATTTGATCAAAAAATTGATTTAACAATGCAGAAGCATTACTTAAATTAGCTACCACATTTGTTTCACCCGCAAGCAATGCATCCAGTTGCTTTGAAAGCATTGCATAGTTATCAGAAAGGTCTTGCGAATAGTTTGTTTTTGTAAACATAGCTTTAGTCTCCATTCTTTAGATATGGTTCAACCTGCCGATAAAATTGATGTAGATCCTGAACTTGATGGGCATCTGAGCCAAATACAATAGGAATTCCAAGTTTTTTAGCATCTTTTACATAGACCAGAGGGGGATAGCTTTCCTTACATAGAGGCTTTGCCAACCCGGCGCTATTCAAATCTAATGCCAGCTTTCTGTTAGACATTTCTAACAGGATTTCTTGAATGTATGAATCATCATCTATCTTCTCAGATAATGCTAGCTGAAATTTATGCACTAGGGTAATGTGGCCAATTCTTTTTGGCTTAAATTTTCCGAGATCACTCTTTATTGAATCCATCAATGTTTTATAATACAATTTATAGACAGACGATGGATTACCTAAGAGTCGAACAAATTCTAAAAAAGTGCTTTCAGAAAAATCGATACATACGTACTTTTGTTGGTGATGTAAGAAATGAAGAGAAAGAATGGAATCATCCAAATAGCTCCCATATGTATTAAGAAACTTAGTTGTTTCCTCTTCGAAATTAGAAATATAATCCACTTCTAGTCCGGTTGATATAACAATATCCTGTTTATATTCCTTTTTCAACTGTTCGATATCGGATAGATATCTTTCGAGAAGCTGTAAACTCATCCCACTATCTTTTTTTGGCGTTGGGTCTTCAAAACTTTCTGGTAGTGGAGCGTGTTCGGTAAAAGTAATTTCTTCAAACCCATGCTGAATTGCTTTTTCTATATATAAATGAAAATTATCAAGTGTACCATGAGGACAGTAGGGTGTATGTATATGGCCATCTTTTTTCATTTATTGGCCTCCCTTCAAGGATATAAAAATGATTTATTGCAAATTTCATAGCTTTTATAGTGTTTTATGAAACAATAACATAAAAAGCATGGTAATATATAGAGTAAGATATAAAAAGTACTTTTTTGATTTTGGAACAGGGGGCTTACGATGAAGTATATCATCCCAGCAGTCATGATACTTTTAGTAATTGCAGTAATTGCGTTTATTATAAGAAGAAAACACATTCAAGAGATTGCAAGATTAGAGCATGAAAAACATCAAATTCAAAACAAACCAATTTTAGAAGAAATGACGAAGGTTAAACAATTAAACATGAATGGGCAAACGGAAGAAATGTTTGAGAGATGGCGTAATACATGGACTGAAGTTATGGATGTACATATGCCTAAAATCGATGTCTTATTGTTTGATGCAGAAGAATATGTAGATAAATTTCTGTTTATGAAGGCTAGCAAAATAGAAAAAGAACTTCAATTCCTAATCTCGACGTGTGACGATAAGATGAATGGAATTATGAAAGAATTAGAAGAGCTAATTGGTAGTGAAGAGAAGAATAGAATTGAAATGGAGCAACTAAAGGAGCAGCATAGAGCTGCTAGAAAAACATTGCTTGCACATCAATATTCGTTTGGAGAGGCTGCTAGGCCATTAGAGGAAAAACTTGAATCCTTTATTCCGTTATTTGAACAATTCGATGAGCTTACTGACACAGGAAATTATTTAAGAGCACGTGAGATTGTTATCTCTATACAAGACGAGGGGCAAAGGTTCTTTCACAAGATACACCAAATTCCCACGCTCTTAACGGAAATACAGCATAAAATCCCTGCTACTATTCATGAACTTCGAATAGGACAAAGAGAGATGGAAGAAAGCTCCTATTATCTCCAACACTTAGAGATGACTAAAAAGTTGGATTCCTTAGAGCAGGAGCTAGGCGACCTTAAAGAGGAAATCATACAACTAGAAGTTGCAAAACCTTTGGCTCGAGTAGAAGAAATAAAGGATGAAATTGATACATTATACGATTTGCTGGAAAAAGAAGTAATTGCAAAAAGATTTGTTGATAGCCATAAGGAACAAACCGAAAGTCGCTTGAGGGAAGTAACGTCGGTAACAAGAGCGACGAGCGAAGAAGCTGCTTATGTACAACAAAGCTATCGTCTTCCTGAAAAAGAAGCTGAAATTCCTCAGAGCTGTTTAAAAGAGCTAGAAGAGTTAGAAAAACGATTCTCTATATTATCTTTACGAGTAGAAGAAGAAAAGTCAGCGTATTCTAGTTTGCAGGAGGAACTACACGAGATTGCAGAGGAAATCGATCGCTTATATGAGGAGCAAGATCGTTTTGCAAATCGTTTAAAAAACCTCCGAATAGATGAAAACAAAGCTAGAGAAAAACTAGACGATTTAAAGGTCTTATTACATGATACTGATCGAATGATTCAAAAGGCCAATCTTCCAGGAATACCGGAGGAGATGGATGTACGATTAGAAGAAGCAGAAGAGCATATTTATATTGCAATGCAAAGTCTTCAAGAAGTGCCGTTAAATATGTCATTGGTTGACAGCTATCTAGAAAAAGCAGAGGCGTGTATGGAAGAGGTCCATCAAAAGTCCAAAGAAATGCTTGAAAATGTTGAGTTAACAGAAAAAATTATTCAGTACGGCAATCGTTATCGAAAAACAAATCCTCAAGTTCATGCACGCTTACTTGAAGCGGAGGAAGCTTTTAGACAGCTCCGCTACGCAAAAGCTTTAGAGGATGCAGCAACTGCAGTGGAAGAAGTTGAACCAGGAGCTCTTAAGAAAATTGAGAAGCTAATTAAAGAGGCTGCTTGGCGTACATAACAAAAGTTGTTGAATTTGAATGGAAATGTTAACTGGAAAGAAACCACCTCACATGTTAAGTGAAGGTGGTTTTTTTCCGAGTCAAAAAGCCTAAATAGTCTTTTGAAAAGGAGAGAGAACAATGATATATCTAGATAATAGTGCAACAACTAAGGCACTGCCCGAGATTTTAAATACGTACGTGGCTCTAAATGAACAGTTTTGGGCAAACCCTTCTTCTATACATGCTTTTGGACATAAAACAAACGAGCTTCTACAATCTGCTAGACAACAGGCTGCAGATATATTAAAAACAGCAAGCAATAAGATATATTTTACATCTGGTGGCACGGAATCGAATAATATGGCAATTTTTGGTCTGGCAAATAAATACCAACATAGAGGAAAGCATGTATTAGTTTCAGAAATTGAACATCCTTCGGTATTAGAGGCAGCAAAAAAATTAGCTCTTCAGGGATTTGAGGTAGAATGGATTCCTGTAGTGGAAAATGGAACAGTTGATATAGCTGCTTTAACCGAAATGCTAAGAGAAGATACCATTTTAGTTAGTGTCATGCATGTAAACAATGAAACAGGAGCGGTTCAACCAATCCAAGAGCTATCTAAAATAGTACGAAATACAGGTAGGGCAATTATTCACATAGATGCTGTACAAAGCTTTGGGAAGCTTCCCATTAACTTTCAGTTGTTCGATATAGATGCAATTACAATATCTTCACATAAAATACACGGTTTAAAAGGGTCTGGATTACTAGCATTGGCCAAGTTTAAGGAAATAGAGCCAATTATATTTGGTGGTGGTCAAGAGGCAGGCGTAAGAAGTGGCACTACTCCTGTTCCGCTAGCGGTCTGCACTGCAAAAGCAATGAGAATTGCTGAGGAAGGGCTTGAGGAAAAAAGTCAGAAAATGAATAAATTGTCCACCGAACTCATTTATTTTTTAGGTAATTTCAAGGATATATTAATCATTTCACCAACCAATAGAGCACCTCATATTGTTACCTTTTCAGTAAAAAATATAAAAGGAGAGGTATTAATAAATGCTCTTCAAGAAAAAAATGTGATAGTATCTACTAGTAGCGCTTGTTCCTCAAAGCAAACAAAAACAAGCCATGTATTACAAGCAATGCACCTTTCAGATGATTATATTCATGGAGTAATTAGATTAAGTATAAGTCATTTGACCACGTTAGAAGAAATAAACGAGTTTAAAATGATATTCAAAGAAGTAATGAATGTCATTAAAGGAGATTAATTATAAATGAAATGGGAAAAAATATTAGTCAGGTATGGAGAACTATCCACTAAAGGAAAAAATAGAAAGCAATTTATTAATCATTTACGAAACAATATTAGATTTTCTTTCGTAGATTTGCCGAATATTAAAATACAGGCAGAGCGAGATCGAATGTTCTTGACCTCATCAGATGATGCTGAAATAGAAGAATTAATTAAACGATTGCCTAAGATCTTTGGGATTCAATCATTTAGCCCAGTTGCTTCCTGTACTCAGGAAATGAATGATATAGAACGCACGGCACTTCAAATTATGGAGGGGTTAGATACGGAGGATAAAACTTTTCGTGTGACAGTAAAGCGTACTGATAAGTTTTTCCCTATGGACACCTACGAGCTCCAAACGGCTATTGCAAGTCACGTACTAAGACAATATCCATCTTTAAAGGTAAAGATGAAGCAGCCAGATATAGATTTACGAATAGAAGTCTTAAGTGAGGCTGTCTATATGATGGCTCAGGTGATTCCAGGAGCAGGTGGAATGCCATTAGGCTCGAATGGTCGTTCCTTACTAATGCTTTCTGGTGGAATAGATAGTCCTGTAGCAGGATATATGTTGTTGAAGCGTGGAGTTAGAATAGATGCTATTCATTTTCATAGTCCTCCATTTACAAGTGAACGTTCAAAAGAAAAAGTTATGGACCTTGCAAATATTTTAAGTCATTTTGGAGCTACTGTTAGACTACATGTTATACCTTTTACGGAAATTCAACAAAGTATACAAGCTCAGATTCCTGATAATGTATCCATGACGACTACAAGAAGATTAATGATGAAAATAGCTGATGAAGTTAGAGCTGAAATTGGTGCTCTTGGAATAGTGACAGGTGAAAGTTTGGGTCAAGTAGCTAGTCAGACTTTAGAAAGCTTGACAGCTATCAATGCTGTTACTTCTACGCCAGTTTTTAGACCACTCATTAGTATGGATAAATTGGAGATTATCGATATTGCCCGGGAAATTGGTACATACGAAACTTCCATTTTACCTTATGAGGATTGTTGTACGATATTCACCTCTTCCTGTCCAAAAACAAAGCCAAAGCTTGAGAAAGTAGAGTATTACGAAAGCTTTAAGGATTTTGATGAAATGATTAAGGATGCTATAGAAAATAGGGAAGTAATCTCCTTTCCGCAAAAGAAAGAAAAAGAATTTCAAGACTTCCTATAAAAAATAGAAAAAAATACCTCCAATCCTTGTACATAAATTAGAGTGATATGACCATTCTAATCTCACAAGGAGGTGAGAAACATGCCAAACAACAACGAACTTCTAGTACCAGGTGTGAAACAAGCACTTGATCAAATGAAATACGAAATTGCACAAGAATTTGGTGTTAACCTTGGTGGAGAAGCTACATCGCGTGCCAACGGGTCCGTAGGCGGAGAAATTACAAAGCGATTAGTACGTCAAGCACAACAACAAATGAACGGTGGTTTCAAAAGCTAATTTAGCCTAACCATTATAGTAAAGTCGGTAGAAATCTTCTACCGGCTTTATTTTATGTTTTATTCAAAAAGGTAAACTTGTTTACTTTAGTGTATTAAAGCAATATAATTATTTTATTATTTCGCTTATCAAAATAACGAGGTGTATAGTATGAAGCAAGATGAACGGAATGGGATTTTGGCAGTAGTCATCGCATATATACTATGGGGGTTTATGCCGCTATATTGGAAGGCTCTTTCCCATGTAGGAAGCGATGAAATATTAGCTGGGCGTATTATTTGGTCATTTATTTTTACAGTTGTTCTAGTATTGCTAGGACGAAATTGGAGAGCATTATTAAATGATGTAAAGGAGCTGCTAAAAAACAAGAAATCTTTCTTCGGTCTTGTTTTAGCTTCTTATTTAATTGCAGGAAATTGGTTTATCTATATATTCGCGGTAAATGAAGCATATATAGTTCAAGCAAGTCTTGGATACTACATTAACCCTTTGCTTTCTGTAGTATTAGGTATTATCTTTTTAAAAGAAAGGCTTTCCATAGCACAGAAGCTAGCCGTTGGATTGGCAAGCTTAGGCGTGATACTCTTAATCCTTACATATAAAGAAATACCATGGATTGCACTTGCTTTAGCAATAACTTTTGCTCTTTATGGGCTATTAAAAAAGAGTATTGCTATAGATCCACTAAGAGGGCTTACGATTGAAACACTGTTTGTGCTTCCTATAGCTTTCATCTATTTTGGCTATTTGTTATTTACCGATCAAGCAGTATTTTTTGTAAGTAATAGTACTACAGTAATTTTAATTATTTTTACTGGTGCAGCTACTGCTATACCGCTAATTCTTTTTGCGAAGGGGACGAAGACAATGCCCCTCTATATGTCTGGATTTTTTCAATACATTGCTCCTACTATCATGCTTTTAGTCGGTATCTTCTTATATAACGAGTCTTTTAGTAAGGAGGAATTCCTTTCCTTTTCTATTATCTGGTTAGCGTTGCTTGTATTTACATGCTCAAAAATACTAGAAACTCGAAGAAGGAAATTGGTCATGATAGAAGAAATATAAGAATGAGCGTTTTATTTTATCCCTCTAGAATTATAGAAGCATTCTCATGACTTTCTACAATTTGAAAGCCATTCTGTTTCCTTGCGTAGGACAAATCCTCTTTTTTTGAAGCGATGCAATATCGTTTTTAGTATATAAATAAATAGAATTTTTTGTAGGCATCTAGATTACTCCTTTTTATAGGGTAGTATTTATTTTATCATTTAATGAAACATTTAGGCATTTTCAACGTATGTAATGAGGGATAGTTAAAGGAGGAAGAAAATATGAATATGAAAAGATGGCTTGCCCTATTAGGAGCATTCATATTGTTGGTAGTCTCCATATTTGTTAATACACTTTCCAGTGTGTTTTCTACAAATTGGGCAACTATAATGGATGATATTGCAAACTCAAGTGAGACGGAATTCTACGAAACCGTTTTAGAGCCAGGAAGTATTAAAAATCGTATTGCAATACTGACTGTTGATGGAACTATTCAGGATACAGGAAGTACTAGCTCTTTACTAGGATCAGATGGATACAACCACGGATTTTTTATGCAACAATTGGAACAGGTGAAAACAGATGATTCTGTGAAAGCAATCGTCCTTTCTGTAAATTCTCCAGGTGGAGGAGTTGTTGAATCGGCGCAAATTTACCGTAAAATTGTTGAGATTCAAGAAGAAACTGAAAAACCTATTTATGTCTCCATGGGTAGCATGGCAGCTTCAGGTGGATATTACATATCGGCTCCTGCAGATAAAATATTTGTAAACAAAGAAACGATGACTGGATCTATCGGTGTTATCATGCAAGGTATCAATTACGGAAAGTTAGCAGACAAGTATGGGGTCGAATTCGTTACCATCAAGTCTGGACAATATAAAGATATTATGAGTCCGACTAGAGAAATGACAGAGTCAGAACGTGGAATGCTTCAAGAGATGATTGATGATTCTTACGAAGACTTTGTTGACATTATTGAAGAAGGACGAAATATGACCGAAGCTGAAGTGAAAAAAGTTGCCGATGGTCGAATTTTAAATGGAAGACAGGCAATAGAAACAGGTCTTGCTGACGAGATTGGCTTCTTAGAAGATACAATTGCAGCGATAAAAACAGACTTTGATTTGGAAAATGCTGAGGTATTCCAATATGGCTATACGCCTAGTTTCTCATCTCTATTTGCTATGAAAGCTCAATCGTTCTTAGGTGTAGACATTGAAACGCAGATGATTACAAAGCTAATAACAGATAATAATGCGCCAAGAATGATGTATCTATATGGACATGAATAAGGAGGGATTAAAATGACAGAAAATCATTCTCCAGAAGAACAGATTAAGGAACCTGTCAAAATGCAAGTGGTTATGGAACGGATAGAGAAATTCGAGCAAAAGACTGCTGGGTTTTGGATTCGTTTTTGGGCTTATATTGCAGACCTCTTAATCTTGTCTTCTATTGGTATGCTGCTTATTAAACCCATATTCCGTTTGTTTTCATGGGAAATTGGTAATTCGGTTTGGTATGCACCGTTTACATTATTAACAGCTTTTATTTTTTATCTCTACTTTATTTTAATGACCAAGCTGTTTTCCCAAACTGTGGGGAAAATGATTTTTGGTATAAGGGTGATCGCCAAGGACGGTACTAAGCTTTCTTGGGGTATGGTTATATTCCGTGAGTGGATTGGTAGACTTATTTCAATCATTCCACTAAACCTTCCTTACTTAGTGGTTGCATTTACTCCAAAGAATCAGGCAATTCATGATTTTATAGCAGATACATTAGTTATATATGAAGCAGCCTATGATAAAAAAGATGTAGTAAAGTATAAAAAAGTACCTATAATAACAAATGAGTTGCAAGAGCCTAAAGAAGTTTAGTAAGATTAATCTATTGAAAAGGAGGCTACTATAAATGGCACAAGTTACATTTAAAAATAACCCTGTTACTTTAGTTGGGGAAGAGGTTAAAGTTGGCCAAAAGGCACCAAGTTTTACAGTGTTGGCAAACGATATGTCACCAGTAACCTTAGAAAATACTACTGGAAAGATTCGACTTATAAGTGTAGTTCCTTCTCTAGATACTGGTGTATGCTCAGCTCAAACAAATAAGTTTAACGAAAGTGCAGCTAGCTTAAGCGAAGATATAGTAATTCTTACTATTTCCGTAGATTTACCGTTCGCACAAAAGCGTTGGTGTGGAGCAAATAATGTAGATGCTGTTCAAACATTATCAGACCATAAAGACCTTTCATTCGGGAAAGCATATGGTGTAGTAATGGAAGAGCTTAGATTACTTGCTCGTTCAGTATTTGTAATTGATAAAAATGATGTTGTTACTTACGTGGAGTATGTAAGTGAAGGAACAGATCACCCAGACTATGAAAAAGCTATAGAGGCAGTTAAAGCACTTAGCTAATTAGAGCCGAAATATGTAGAACTATTATTTAATAGAAAGCGATAGGTGGGTGTCCAGTTTTTGGACACCCCCTTTCATATGAGGGATAACTAATGATATCAAATGTTGAACAAATTTTTACCTTTATTGACCGGGAAAGCAGTTTAATGGAGAATCAGGAATCCGTTACTTATCTAGAAGGAGTAGTATATGCCCTAGAACTTTGGTTAGAAGGAAATAAGTTACCAGATGTTTCTTCACCAAAAAAGGAAGAGATTCGCAAGGCTATCCAACTAGCAATATTAAAAGGGATGAGCAAATCTACACAGCCAAATCATCAAATGACCCCTGATGCGTTAGGCTTGTTAGTAAGCTACTTTGTTAAAGAAATGCACAGAGATAAAGAAACTCTTTCAATCTTAGATCCAGCTTTAGGAACAGGAAATTTACTTTACACTGTCATGAATATGCTGTCTATACCAACTAATGCTTACGGAGTAGAGATTGATGATTTGCTAATTCAATTAGCTGCCCAAACAGGTGAACTGATGGAAAAAAACATTCAGCTATATAGACAGGATGGGCTTCGTCCGATGTTTATTGATCCAGTAGATATTGTATTGAGTGATTTACCAGTTGGATATTATCCAGATGACGAGGTTGCAAAGGACTATCAGCTAAAGGCTGCAGAGGGAATGTCCTATGCCCACCATCTATTTATCGAGCAGTCTATGCGACATGTTAAAGAAGGCGGTTATTTATATTTCTTTGTACCTGCAACACTTTTTGAATCTAATCAAGCAAACCAGCTTCATAAATTTATAAAAGAGCATGGCTGGATACAAGCGGTCATTCAGCTGCCAGATTCTCTATTTAAAACAAAGGGACAAGAAAAAAGCTTGATAATTCTTCAAAAGAAAAAAGACACGTTGAATGCACCAAAAGATGTGTTGTTAGCGAAGGTTCCAAGTATGACAAATCGTGAAGCAATGGCGCTCTTTTTCAAGAAAATAGATATTTGGATTGAAGAAAATTCCAAGTAAATAGCTGCTCGCTCCTTCTTTGAACAGGTACAATTGTTGTACTAGTCAGAAAAGGGGCGTTTTTTTGTAGAAAATCATAGCTATAAACGCAGGAAGCTCTTCCTTAAAATTTCAACTGTTTGATATGCTACAAGAAAAAATGTTGACCCTTCACTCATTTCTTATTTAATGGAAAAGACAGGGAAGGGGAATGAGCAGTAATTCTCACAAATGAGGAGATTATGATTGCTAGAGATGTGATGAAGCTTGTAGATTTGTGAGCTGCTGAGATTGAAAATTGTGCTGGTTGCTTAATTACTAGACATAAAAATAATCTACGAAGACTATATAAAAGTACATTTAGAAAAGAAAAATTTTAAGATTTCTATGCTGAACAAAAATATATGAATCTAAATAACTATGTTCGCGCTCCTTTTTTACCAAAAAATTCTAGACTTATATGTAAATGTTATTTATTATAAAACTAGATTATTATTTGGAAATAGGAGGAATAATGGAAGTGAAAAAATTTTTACTAGTCTTTATCGCACTTGTTATATTTTTAAACTTGGTACCAGCAAATATTGTAAACGCCAACACAAAACAACTAAAAGTACATTTTATTGATGTAGGACAAGGAGATGCAATATTAATTCAAACTCCAGAAGGTAAGACAATGCTAGTAGATGGAGGACCAGTATCTTCTGGGAAAAAACTAGTATCATTTTTGAAATCTAAAGGTGTAAAGAAAATTGATTGTGTTATAGCAACACATCCAGATGCCGATCATATAGGTGGATTAATCTCTGTGTTAAAAAATTTCCCTGTTGATCGCTTTATTGAAAGTGGAAAAGTACTTTCTTCTGAAATATACTTTGAGTTACTTTCTTTGATTGACAAAAAGAATATTAAGTTTCATAAGGCTAATACCTCGGACTCTTATCTATTAGATAAAAATATGACGACTCAAGTACTATCTGTAAACGAAAAGGCATCTGATAACGATGCTTCTATTGTATTAAAATTAACTTATAACGAAGTTTCATTCTTATTAATGGGGGATGCAAGTACTGAAATAGAGGAGAAAATAAGGTCAGATTTTGATGTGGCTGCGACTGTTTTGAAAGTTGGGAATCACGGTTCTGATACAAGTAGTTCTCCAAAATTCATTAGTAATGTAAAACCAAAGGTTGGGATACTAAGCTATGGGAAAAATAATTCTAATGGCCATCCTGATAGCAAAGTTGTAAAAAGCCTTAAAAATGTTAATTCAAAAATATATAAAACTGCTACGGATTGTGATATTACGGTAACTACAAATGGTGTTAAATATTCGGTTACAAGTGGATGTAATAAAACTGCTGCCAAAACTGCTGCCAAAACACCTGCCAAAACAACTGTTAAAGCACCGGCAAAGAAAACTGTTCAAACAGGGTTTAAAAACTGTACAGAATTAAGAAAAGTATATCCAGATGGAGTATCTAGCAGTCACCCTGCATACTTGCCGAAATTTGATAGAGATAAAGATGGCTGGGCTTGTGAGCGATAAGAATATCCAGAAGTACTAATTAGTTGCTAGTTCCAGTGGAAATAAGGCTAGTAGAACGTTACATAGTGAATTAGGTGAATAGCATCTACCTAGAGAGATAGACACTATTTATTCTCTTTTAAGCTACAAGTAAAAAAGCTAGACAACAGGTTATCCCTGATGTCCAGCCTTTTTTATTTTACATTGTCTGTGCGGATGACTAATACATCACATGCAGATGAACGAACGATGTATTCAGAGACACTTCCAATAAGGAATCTTTCCATTGCGTTTAAGCCAGTTGCTCCACAAATGATTAAGTCTGCTTCTACTTTGTTCGCAATGTCTTTGGAAATCATTGTTTTTGGAGAACCGTACTCAATAATAATATTTACATTTTGTACACCACCAGCTACCGCTTCTGCTTTGTAGCCATTTAGTAAATCTTCGGCGAAAGCTTGTGCTCTTTCTGCAATGGAACGATCATATGCTTCAATCGCAGCAAATGAGCGAGTATCTATAATATTAATTAAATGAAGAGTTGCATTGTTTCTAGCAGCAATCGCCACGGATTTTTTAAATGCGTACTCAGCTTCCTTAGAACCATCTACTGCTACTAAAATTTGTTTGTATTCCATTTTAATAACCTCCTTTTTCTTATACTATCTATTTCGATAACCATGTTGCAATTCCTCCCTTTATATGAAGGTTTATTACGACTATTTTGTGAACTGAAAAAATAAATTATTGGGCATTTTAAAAATATTAATGGTAGAATAAGACTTGTTAATAACCAATGACTATTTTAAAAGGGGATATAGGGATGCGTATAGGAATTCCAAAGGAAACAAAAAACAACGAAAATCGTGTTGCCATGACACCGGCTGGAGTAGTTAGCTTAACGTTACATAATCATCAGGTTTTTATTGAAACTGGAGCAGGCTTGGGGTCTAGCTTTACAGATGAGGATTATCTTGTTGCAGGAGCTACTATTGTACAAACTGCTAAAGAAGCATGGGATCAAGAGATGGTTATGAAAGTTAAGGAACCAACAAGTGCTGAATTTGAGCTTATCCGTGAGGAATCCATTTTGTTTACTTATTTACATTTAGCTCCTGAGGAAGCTTTAACAAGAGTGCTATTAGAAAAACGAGTAACAGCTATTGCATATGAAACAGTTCAACTGTCGAATAATAGTTTACCGCTCCTATCACCAATGAGTGAGGTTGCAGGTAGAATGTCCACTCAAATTGGTGCACAATTCCTTGAACAAATTCATGGTGGAAAAGGTATCCTTCTTGGAGGGGTTCCAGGTGTTCCTAGAGCTAACGTAGCAATTATTGGTGGAGGTATTGCCGGAACTAATGCCGCTAAAGTAGCTATAGGTATGGGAGCAAAAGTGACAATTATAGATTTAAATGCCGATCGTTTACGTCAGCTAGAGGACCTTTTTGGTTCGAATGTACAAACGTTAATTTCTAATCCATATAATATTGGAGAGGCAGTGAAGGCTGCTGATTTAGTAATTGGTGCGGTTCTAATCCCAGGGGCTAAAGCACCTAAATTGGTTACAGAGGAAATGATAAAGGAGATGACACCTGGTTCTGTGGTTATTGATATTGCGATTGACCAAGGTGGGATCTTCGAAACTTCTGATAGGATTACTACTCATGATAATCCAACTTTCATAAAACATGGAGTAGTCCATTATTCAGTTGCAAATATGCCAGGAGCAGTTCCTAGAACTTCTACGATGGCACTAACAAACGCTACTGTGCCATATGCAGTTCAAATTGCAAACAAAGGATATAAACAAGCTTGCTTGGACAACCCTGCATTATTAAAGGGTATCAACACTTTAGCAGGACACGTAACCTTTGAGGCAGTAGCAGAAGCACAGGGATTACCTTATACTAATATCACAACTCTATTAAAATAATTTTAAAAGCTAGTCACCCACTTCTTTCGAGAATTGGGTGATTTGTTTACTAAATTAAAAGTCGGTGACTAAAAAATGATATATGTTTTTATTGGTATAGCAGGGGCCTTAGGGGCCATTTCCCGTTATAGTATAGGTCTTCTTTTATTTCCAATTATCACTTTTCCTTATGTTACACTATTCATCAATTTAGCTGGCTGCTATCTTTTGGCATCCATCCTTTCTAGTAATAAAACAATACCGGAAAATTGGAGGCTCGCCATTGGAACTGGCTTTCTTGGATCATTTACAACGTTTTCAACATTAAGTCTTGAGACGGTACAGTTAGTAGATAGTGGGGAAGTGGTGCAAGGAATCTTATACATACTTCTTTCTATTTTAGGAGGTATAGTAGTAAGTAGGTTAGGCTGGAGGGCACAACAGTGATGATTTTATTGGTTGGTTTAGGTGGAGCAGTAGGGGCTATTTTACGATTTCTAATAACCAACAGGTGGAACGAGCTCTCTTTTGTCCCTATAGGTACTTTATCAGTAAACTTAATAGGTTCTTTTTTTCTTGGCTTTTTTTGGGGTAGAAGCGGTGATACCCTTCTCTATTTACTAATCGGAGTAGGGTTTCTTGGTGCGCTTACTACTTATTCAACTCTTCATGTAGAGCTACATAAACTTAGAGAAAATAAAAAAACATGGACATTCTATTTAGTTTCCACATATTTAGGTGGTATTTTTCTTGCTTATGGTGGCTACCTTCTGAGTTAAAAATAAGCACCTTATCTTTTTATAGACAAGGTGCTAAAGATTAAAGGATTATTAATTCTTTTGGAAACTTCGTTAGAACCTCTACTCCGTCTCTTGTAACTACTACATCATCTTCTATTCTTACTCCAGTTATGTCTGGGTGATAGATTCCAGGCTCAATAGTAAAAACCATGCCCTCTTGTAATTCCAAGTCATTGACACCTGTTATAGAAGGAAATTCATGTACGGATATCCCTAGTCCATGTCCAAGGCGGTGAGTAAAATACTCTCCATATCCTGCATCTGTAATAACATCTCGAGCAATTTTGTCTAACTCCATAGCTTTCACACCTGGTTTTACTGCTTGTACTGCACTTTCCTCCGCTTTAAGAACCGTTTGATAAATTTCCTTCATCTCTTCAGTTGGCTCGCCAAAAGCTACAGTTCTTGTAATATCAGAGCAGTATCCGTTATATACCACGCCCAAATCGAAAAGGATAAAATCACCTTTTTCGATTTTACGATCACCTGGTTTTCCATGAGGAGAAGCAGTCTTTTTCCCACTTAAAACCATGGTGTCAAACGACATTTGAGAGGCTCCTTTTTCCTTTACCGCCTTCTCAACAGCATTTAGTATTTCGACTTCTGTTTTCCCCTCTGCAATTTCTTTAACCCCGACTTCTATTGCGAAGTCAGCTAGTTCAGCGGCTTTTCGCATATTTTCTAGCTCTTGCTCTGATTTAATGACACGAAGCTCATTAACTTTTTCATCTACTCGACTAACCTGCAGGCCAGGTAATCTTTCATTGAGAGCTTCCAATCTTTCCACCGTCATGTGAGATTTTTCTATAGCTAAACTATGTATACTACCAACTTTTTTCTGGATAGAATTAGTTAGGATATCCCATGCATTATCTGTATCCTCATGTCCAACCACATCTCCGCTCCATCCTGCCTGAATAGCATCTGGCACCTCCATTTTTGGGCAAATTAAAAGAGGTGATGCTTCTTTAAAGATGGCAACTCCAAGCAATCTTTCATGCGGGTTACTTTTGAATCCTGTGAAATAGAATACGTTATCAGGAGTAGTAATAAAGGCAGCATCTAAGTTGCCTGATTGAAGAAAAGCTTGTATTTTATCAATAGGGGTCATAAAAAACACCTCTTTCTTAGTTATAAAATAAGCATAGCAGAATAAAGGATTTCAAGCATCCACGTTGAATGAAACTAAGGAAAGAATTTTATTCCAAGGGAGAGATTTTTTAGATGAAAATAAGCTATCATGGACATTCCGTTGTAAAAATTCAAACGAACGAACATACCATTATTATTGATCCTTTTATAAGTGGAAATAATCAAACAGATTTAGTTGCTGAGGATGTGAAGGTAGATGCCATTCTATTGACACATGGACATGACGATCATGTGGGAGACACGGTAGCTATCGCTAAAAGAAATAACGCAATAGTAGTAGCACCATTTGAATTGGCTAATTATATTGGTTCACAAGGAGTTAAAGTTCATCCTATGGGCATCGGGGGAGATTATCAATTTGATTTTGGAAAGGTAAAGTTTACCCAAGCCTTTCATAGTTCTTCCACAACAGGAGAGGATGGAAAGCCACTATATTTAGGAATGCCAACAGGGATCATTTTTACAGCTGCGGATACTACTATTTATCATGCTGGTGATACAGGACTTTTTGGAGATATGAAGCTGATTGGTGAAAGAAATAATATCGATATAGCTTTTTTACCTATTGGAAGTAATTTCACCATGGGGCCAGAGGATGCTGCCTACGCTGCTAGTTTAATCAAGCCTAAAATAGCTGTTCCCATTCATTACAATACTTTTCCTCCTATTAAACAAGATCCTCAAGAATTTAAAAACTTAGTCAAAGGTGTGCAAGTGCAGGTGCTCTCCGCCGGTGAATACGTTCAGTTGGAACTTCACTAGAAATAATTTAATATGTGGTACAATAGAACGTATAACAATCGTTTGGATGTGACTACATGGTAACAAAACATGAGCAAATTTTAGCATATATTGAAAACCTTCCTGTGGGAGATAAAATCTCTGTCAGACAAATAGCAAAGGATCTTACAGTAAGTGAAGGTACTGCATATAGGGCTATTAAGGAAGCGGAAACAAGAAGGCTTGTTAGTACGATTGAACGAGTTGGTACTATTCGAATAGAGCTAAAGAAAAAAGAACATTTTGAAAGACTAACATTTGCAGAGGTTGTAAATATCGTAGACGGCCAAGTTTTGGGAGGCAAAAATGGTTTATATAAAACTTTAAATAAGTTTGTCATTGGTGCAATGCAGCTTGATGACATGATGCGTTATGTGGAGCCAAGTAACTTACTTATCGTCGGAAATCGTTTAAAGGTTCACGAAACTGCTCTTCGTGCCGGTGCCGCGGTATTGGTAACTGGAGGCTTTGATGTATTGGATCATACCAAAAAGCTTGCTGACGAATTGGAGCTTCCTATTATCTCTACAAGCTATGATACATTTACTGTGGCTACGATGATCAACCGCGCAATTGACGATCAGCTGATAAAAAAAGATGTCTTGTTAATTGAAGATATTTATATTCCCTTAGAAAACACACATTTCTTATATACAACAGACCACGTTAAGCAATATCGGGAGTTAAATGAGGTTACTACCCATGGAGGATTTCCTGTAGTAGACAGATCTCACAAGCTAGTAGGAATTGTGACAGCGAGAGATGTAATTGGAAGGACAAGTAATGAATTGATTGGAAAAGTAATGACTAAAAATCCAATCTCTATCACGATGAAAACAAGTGTGGCATCTGCCAGTCATCGAATGATTTGGGAAGGAATCGATTTATTACCTGTCGTAAAGGACAGTAATTATTTAGTAGGTGTAATTAGCAGGCAGGATGTTTTAAAAGCACTGCAAGCTGCTGCAAGACAGCCACAAAACGGCGAAACGATTGAAGACATCGTTAAGCAACAAATAAAAGTAGCATCTGCAGATGATTATCTCTATGAATTTGTGGTAACTCCTCAAATGACCGATCACTATGGAACTATGTCTAATGGTGCCCTTACCATTCTGTTAACAGAAACAGGGGCCCAATCGTTAAAAATCCGAAAACGTGGGGAAAGTGTTGTAGAGAATATGACCATCTATTTCACAAAGCCAATCCAATTAGAAAGCTTCCTTCGTATACAAGTTCGCTTCCTAGAAATAAGTAGAAAGGTTGCGAAAATGGATATAGAGGTTTTAAACGACAAGCAATTAGTCGGAAAAGCAATGATTACTTATCAGCTATTGGAGAGATAGTTTTCTAAATACAGGACTATACTAAAAAGTAGGCAAGCTCGAAAACGACTTGCCTACTTTAAAAATTATTTATTTAACTCAAGCTCTTCTTGTACAAATTTCCCGTAGTGCTTAGCTGCTTTTATGTTGTGGTACATAAAATAGCCGCCAAGCAGGATGAAAATAATGGATACTACAACAGTTACGGCAGATTGGTATATATAAAGAAAGTTTAAGCCGAAAAACATTAAAAATGCTCCTAGACAAACAGAAGACCTAGCTGCATACCAATTTTTGCGGATAGGTAAATAAGTTCTAATCTGTTTTGTCTTGAAATATAAATACCAAACAAATGAGACTACTATTGCAAAAACTAAAAATCCGTTAATAAACATAATAAACCTCCAATAAAGATTAGCTTCTATTATTGTAAAGGTAAATAATCAAAAACGCGAATAGTTAATATGGCTCTATGGAGGGAAAAATTATGATAAGACAAATCATTGACACAATCGAAAGCTATGACAAAATAATTTTACATAGACACGTTAGACCTGATCCGGATGCATACGGATCACAAATTGGATTAAAGGAGCTTATAGCGTATAATTATCCTGATAAACAGGTCTTTGCAACGGGGATGCATGATAGCACCCTAGATTTTCTTGCATTTCCCGACACAATCGAAGAGGATATTTTTACAAATGCCTTAATCATTATTACTGATACAGCAAATACGGAAAGAATTGATGACCAACGTTATAAGCTAGGAAGCTTTATCATTAAAATCGATCATCATCCAAATGATGATGCCTATGGGGATTTACTCTGGGTAAATACTGATGCTAGCTCCGTAAGCGAAATGATATGTGAGTTATTTGAGGAAGCACAAGAATATAAAGGCTGGAAGATGAATCAGTCCATTGCTAGGCTCCTGTATGCTGGGATAGTTGGGGATACAGGTAGATTTATGTTTCAAAGTACCACTGAGCAAACGATGATACATGCAGGAAAGCTTCTTCGATATGGCTTTGATCGTACAGAATTGTTTAATGGAATGTATGAGGTAGAGAGTAACCTTTTGCAGCTAAAGGGATACATTTATGAAAATTTCCGAATGGAAGCTGGCGGAGTAGGGCATATGAAACTTACCAGAGAGCTTTTGCAAAAGTATAAGGTAGGAGAATCGGAAGCGTCTCTGCTCGTTAGTAGCCTGTCGGAAGTAAAAGGAATGAGATACTGGGTATTTTTCATAGAAGACAAAAACGAAATAAGAGTTAGATTCCGTTCAAAAGGCCCTGTAATAAATGGAATTGCTAAAAAATATGGTGGAGGTGGCCACCCATTAGCTGCTGGTGCAGCAGTTCAAAACTGGACCGAGGCTGATCAAGTAATTGAGGACTTAAAAAAGCTTTAGATTGAGGTGTCTTATATGGAAACAGTATATCCACAAATTGTCACATCAGCGGATATGCTGAAAAGTACAATTCAATTGGACCAGCTTATGGAAAAATTACAAAAAAATAATGCGAAGGCAGCTGCCATTACAAATAGTCGATTGTATGGTTTGTTGCCTTTTTGGCATACTGCGAAAAAGCATCAAATTCATCCGGTTATTGGCCTTAGTTTAAAGGTTGAGCTTGTTAGTAATGTTTCAATGGTTTTGTATGCAAAGGATGAAAAGGGATATAAAAACCTCTTGAAAATTTCAAGCAGTATGGAAACTAGAGAGTTAGACTGTCTTCCACGGAAGTGGCTAGAGGCTTATAAAGAAGGTTTAGTTGCTGTGTATAAAGGAGATGAACAGTTCTCTACTGATAATCTTGCCTTTTTAACTCAATTAATTTCTCCAGATGAGCTTTATATAGGAATAGAGAGACCAAATGGTAAACCATTGGAAATGGAGCAAGATATAATAGAAGCTGCTAACCAATATTCTGTTCCAATTGTTACCTATCATGAAAGTAGGTATATTGAACCCGAGGATGCCTTTGCTTACGAAGTATTAAATGCAATGGATCAATCCTTAAAGATGTCCGATCCTCAGAGGGTCAAACCTACTAAACAGGCACATATACTCAACGAAGAGGAATGGGTAAACAGATTTGCTGATCGAATAGATTGGCTACAAAATACAAGTAATATGCTAGACGGCTGCAGAGTAGATATAGAAAAATCCGCTGCCATGATGCCCAAATTTCCTTTGCCGGATGGTATTACAGCTGGGGAGCATTTGTTAAAGCTATGTGAAGAGGGACTCCGAAATAGATTAACTACCATTCCAGAAGCCTATTATGAACGGTTACATTATGAATTAAACGTGATAAAAACTATGAGATACGAGGATTATTTTTTAATTGTCCAAGATTTTATGAGCTTTGCTAGACAGGCAAACATCCTAACAGGACCAGGCCGGGGATCCTCCGCAAGCTCTCTAGTGGCCTATTCTCTATTTATAACAGATGTAGACCCTTTAAAGTATGGCTTATTATTTGAAAGGTTTCTAAATCCTGAGCGTGTATCGCTTCCCGATATTGATATTGATTTTGCAGACTCCAGACGAATGGAGGTTGTGCAATATGTCGCAGAGAAATATGGTAAAAACTATGTTTCTCAAATTATTACATTTGGCACTCTATCAGCTAAGTCTGTAGCGAGAGAGGTAGCAAGGATTTTTGGCTTTGAAGCATCGACTCTAGAGGCAATATCATCTTTTATTCCATCAAAATTAGGAATAACTTTAAAAGAAGCATACCAGACATCTGCCAAGCTAAGGGAATTTATAGAAACCGAAGAAATTAGGAAGAAATGGTTTCAGGTAGCATTGGCTTTAGAGGGACTTCCCAGAAATGCTTCAACCCATGCAGCTGGAGTAATACTGTCGCCTGTATCGCTTGTAGATATTGTTCCTATACAGAAGGGTCAGGAGGATATTTACCTGACACAATGGCCGATGAAAGAAGTAGAACAAAAAGGTCTTTTAAAAATGGATTTTTTAGGGCTTCGTAATCTAACCATTATTGAAAGGATTTTAAAATCAATTTATTATCACCAATCAGTCCAACTAACTTTAAGTGATATTCCTTTAGATGATGAGTCTACATTTCGAATGTTGCAGCAGGGGGATACTACTGGAGTATTCCAGCTAGAATCAGAGGGAATGAGGAATGCTTTAAGACAAATCATGCCTACTCGATTTGAAGATATTGTAGCAGTAAATGCTTTATTCAGACCGGGTCCTATGGAAAGTATTCCCTTGTACGCAGCTAGAAAGAATGGGAAAGCCTCAGTTAGCTATGAGCATCCGGTGCTTGAGCCTATTTTAAAGGAAACATATGGGATAATCGTTTATCAGGAGCAAATCATGCAAATTGCCTTCCATATGGCTGGTTTTACATTTGGTGAAGCAGATATTTTGAGACGTGCTGTAAGTAAAAAAAATAGAGAGATATTAGAGCAGGAACGATTACATTTTGTTAAAAAGGCGAAAGATCGAGGACATACAGAACAAGCAGCTAGTACTGTTTATGATTTAATCGTTCGCTTTGCAGACTATGGATTTCCGAAGAGCCATGCGGTTGCCTATAGTGTAATATCCTATCAAATGGCCTATTTAAAAACTAAATTCCCTCTTGAATTTTACGGTGCCCTATTAAGTACAGCTATAGGCAATCAAGAGAAGATTAACCAGCTGATGATGGAAATGAAGCAAAAGAAAATTGCTGTTTTACCTCCATCTATCTTTAAAAGCCATACTTCTTTTAGCATGGAGCATAATTCCATCCGTTTCGGTCTTCAGGCAATCAAGGGAGTTTCTTATCCATTCACACAAAAACTTTTGCAGAAACGAAAAACTAGTGGAAGGTGGGAGGATATTTTTGATTTAGCCGCTGACCTGTCTGCTGTTTATTTTACAAGAAAGAATATAGAGCCATTAGTTAAGGCGGGGGCTCTTGATGAGTTTGGAGAAGAGAGATCTACTTTACTTGCTACTATTGATGCTGCAGTAAAATATGCACAGTTAGTTAGCCCTACAGATGAATCAGATTTGTTTGGTGGGGATGCTAGTCATTTCGGAAAGTCTAAATATATCCGAAAAGCACCAATGCCATTGCTAGATAAGCTTGAGTTTGAAAAAGAGGTTTTAGGTCAGTATTTTTCTGAGCATCCGACAGTCTCTTTGAAAAAGACTAGGCAGCACATCATGGATATATGGACTTTGCAACAAACAACACGCACTGGATATGCAAAGGTAGTAGGTATTATCCTAGAAGTAAAAAAAATCCGAACTAAAAAAGGAGAGGCTATGGCATTCGTGACTATCCAGGACGATACAGGTAGCTTGTCCATTACTTTATTTCCCGAAGAGTTCGCGAAGCATAATGTATTGTTAAAAGAACTCAATCTGGTTCTTGTGGAAGGTAAATGTGAGAAACGAAACGGGAAAGCCCAAATGATTGTGAAGCAAATGCAAGAAATTACGCCAATTTAATGAGGACTTAGAAAAACTGCACAAACTTTTTTGTGCAGTTTTTCTTTACGTACAGGAAAAATTTATGTATTCTATAATCTATAAGTGGTCAGACCACTTTGTAATTAATGGAAGAGTGATAATGAGTGAACCCAATCAATAGCTCGAGAAAAATGTTCCTAGAAATCGTAAAGCAGCTGAGACAACTTATTTCTGATGAAAAAATTCCTGTTGGAGGAAAGATTCCTTCTGAAAGAGAGCTTGCGGAGCGTCTGCAGGTAGGAAGATCAACTGTTAGAGAAGCATTAAGAAGCTTGGAACTACTAGGAATTATTGAAACAAGACGCGGGGAAGGAACTTTTCTTTCAGATTACCGTAAGCATCAATTAGTAGAATTATTGTCTACTTTTATCCTTCAAGAAACAAAAGAGAAAAATGATGTTCAGAAGACAAGAGAGGCAATTGAAAAGGATGCAATTCATACGGTCTGTATAGATGAAAGGTTACATAAACTATTAATTTGGGACGCCTTTATAGAAAAGCTTAAGACGGAGGAAGTCTTACAGGAAGATATTATTAGGGAAATTTTAATTATTTCAGATAATAGACTTGGGTTAAAGATTTGGTTTCTATTAAAACAGTTTGCTGGAGAGCCATTCAAGCATGACATGCAAACTTCCGAAAAAGAGCTTTGGATACGATTGCTTCTAAATTTAAAAGAAGGACACGTTCAAGAAGTTCTTATTTTATATAGTGAATGGCTTTTGTTACTAAACAAGGGAGATGTTTAAATGAGCATTCGAGATATATTCAGAAAAAATCAAAAGAAAAAATATGCGACCATACCGACAGAACAGGCTAAGGATGTACCAGAGGGTATTATGGTTAAATGTCCAGACTGTCGCAAAAATATATTCACGAAAGACTTGATGAAGAATTTAAAGGTTTGTCCTGAATGTGAACATCATATGAAAATGACAGCTCAGGAAAGAGTCAAAATTTTTATAGACGAAGGCACCTTTCAATCACTAGATGACCACCTAGAAACAGTCAATCCTTTAAACTTTCCTGGATATACAGAGAAGGTAAAGGCAGATGCTAAGAGAACCTCTTTAAATGAAGCAGTGCTCACTGGTGTGGGAGAAGTGAAGGGCCAGCAAATTGTAGTAGCAATTATGGATTCTCATTTTCGAATGGGTTCTATGGGATCAGTAGTAGGTGAAAAGATTACTAGAGCGGTAGAAAAGGCTACTGAGCTACAAGTGCCGTTTGTCATTTATACAGCAAGCGGAGGGGCTAGAATGCAGGAGGGAGTTCTTTCCCTTATGCAAATGGCTAAAACCTCTGTTGCGCTCAGACGGCACAGCGATCTAGGACTTTTATATGTATCTATTATGACCCACCCAACAACTGGTGGAGTTTCAGCTTCCTTTGCCTCAGTAGGGGATATAAATCTTGCCGAACCAAGAGCATTAATTGGATTTGCAGGTAGACGAGTAATTGAACAGACAGTCCGTGAAAAACTACCAGAAGACTTCCAAACAGCAGAGTTTTTATTAGACCATGGTCAGCTGGATGCAGTAGTCCACCGTAAGGATATGAAAGATACAGTTGCAAATATTGTCAGTCTGCACACTAAAAAGGGGGAGACAGCATGGTAAAGGCGCTACCTTTTGAAGAACCAATCATTCAATTACAGGAAAAGATAAACGAAATAAAAGAATATACAGCTAACGCTGATGTAGATATGAGCGTAGAAATAAATAAACTAGAAGAACGATTAAAAAAACTAGAAAAAGAAACTTATGAAAATATGGAGCCATGGGATCGAGTGCAGGTGGCTCGCCACCCGAATAGACCAACAACGAGAGACTATATAAAAATGCTGTTCACCAATTTTATAGAGCTTCATGGAGATCGTTTATACGGGGACGATTCGGCAATATTAGCAGGTATAGGAGAATTAGACGGCAGAGCTCTTACAATTATTGGACACCAACGTGGTGCAGATACAAAGGAAAATATTAAAAGAAACTTTGGTATGCCTCATCCAGAAGGATATAGAAAAGCATTGCGATTAATGAAACAGGCCGAAAAATTTGGGCGACCTATTCTTTGTTTTATAGACACAAAAGGTGCTTATCCAGGAAAGGCTGCAGAAGAACGAGGTCAAAGTGAGGCAATTGCAAGAAACTTAGTGGAAATGGCTGGTTTAAAGGTTCCTGTTATTAGTATTGTCATAGGTGAGGGAGGCAGTGGCGGAGCATTGGCGCTAGGAGTTTCTAACCACATTCATATGCTTGAAAACTCCACATACTCTGTTATTTCTCCTGAGGGAGCAGCTTCTATTCTGTGGAAGGATTCCTCTCTAGCTAAACAAGCAGCAGAAGCTATGAAAATAACTGCACCAGATTTAAAGGCGATGAACATTATTGATCAGGTTATCCCGGAGGTTCTAGGGGGAGCTCATCGAAATATTGAAGAGCAGGCTGCATATATGAAGGAGGCAATTCTTATGTCTCTTCATGAATTGTGTCCTCTTTCATCAGATGAATTAATCCAAAACCGCTATGATAAATTTAAGAATATTGGTGAATACAAAGAATAGCAGAAAAATGCGTCTGTTAAGGCGCATTTTTTTTGAATCGAAATCATGTTAAGCTTATAGTTAAGTACATAGTAAGGTTTGGAGGTAAGCAGATGAAACGAATTGGAGTTTTAACGAGTGGTGGAGATGCACCTGGGATGAATGCAGCAATACGAGCAGTCGTAAGAAAAGCCATCTATGAGGGGTTAGAGGTAGTGGGTGTATTACATGGATATCAGGGTTTAATTGAAGGGAATATGGAAACGTTGGACTTAGGGTCTGTGGGAGATATTATTCAACGTGGGGGAACGAAATTATATTCAGCACGCTGCCCTGAATTCAGAACAGAGGAAGGACAGCAACAGGCGATTAAACAGTTAAAAAAGCATAACATTGATGGCCTTGTTATTATAGGAGGAGATGGTTCTTACCGTGGTTCCATGACTCTAACAAAAAATGGTTTCCCTTGTGTTGGTATCCCTGGAACAATTGATAATGATATTCCAGGAACTGATTACACACTTGGATTTGATACTGCTTTGAATACAGTTATCGAATGTATAGATAAAATTCGGGATACAGCAACCTCTCACGATCGCACCTTTATTATTGAAGTGATGGGAAGAGATGCAGGGGATTTGGCACTTTGGGCAGGCCTAGCAGGTGGGGCTGAAACAATTATTGTTCCTGAAGTAGAAATGAATATTGAAGAGGTTGTAAACCGTTTGAAAAGTGGAACTGCACGTGGGAAAAAACATAGTATCATCATTGTAGCCGAAGGAGTAATGAGCGGTTCTCAGTTTGCAGAAAAGCTCAAAGAGCATGCTAATATTGAAACACGGGTATCTGTTCTTGGTCATATTCAACGTGGAGGCTCTCCTACTGGTAGAGATAGAGTATTAGCGAGTCAGTTTGGAGCGAAGGCTGTTGAGGTACTTATGGAAGGTAAAGGTGGGCGTGCCATTGGTATCCAGAATCACAAGGTGGTAGACTATGATATGACAGAAGCATTTGAGAACACAACCGCTTTTGATGAGGGAATGTATCAATTATCTAAAGAATTATCTATTTAAGATGACCAAAAAGTATGAAGACAGAAAGGAACATTATATGCGAAAAACTAAAATAGTTTGTACAATTGGACCAGCAAGTGAGTCGGAAGAGGTATTAGAAAAGTTAATAAGAGCAGGGATGAACGTTGCACGTTTAAATTTCTCCCATGGAAGCCATGAGGAGCATGCAGCTCGTATAGAAAAAATAAAAGCAGTATCCAAGAAAGTCGGTCAAATTGTAGGG
The DNA here is from genome assembly GCA_934234185.1 of uncultured Psychrobacillus sp. Lineage (GTDB taxonomy): Bacteria > Bacillota > Bacilli > Bacillales_A > Planococcaceae > Psychrobacillus. The sequence continues at coordinate 97,006 of CAKQHO010000001.1, forward strand.
ATTCTGTTAGATACAAAGGGACCAGAGATTCGTACTCATAAAATGGAGAACGATGCGATTGAATTAGAATCTGGTCAAATGATAGATATTTCAATGACTGAGGTGCTAGGAAACAAAGAACGATTCTCGATTTCTTATGATAAGCTAATTGAAGATGTGAAGGAAGGCTCTGTTATTTTATTGGATGACGGACTAATTGAATTGATCGTGAAAAAGATTGATAAGGAAAACGGGTTAATTTCTACATATATCCAAAATGCAGGCACCTTGAAAAATAATAAAGGAGTCAATGTACCAGGGGTATCTGTACAATTACCTGGTATTACAGATAAGGATGCTAAAGATATTCTTTTTGGAATCGACCAGGATGTAGACTTCATTGCAGCTTCCTTCGTTCGTAGAGCAAAGGATGTTTTAGAAATCCGTGAGCTTCTTGAAAAAAATGGCGGCTCTCATATCCAAATTATTCCTAAAATTGAGAATCAGGAGGGTGTCGACAATATTGATGAAATTATTCAAGTGTCAGACGGTCTAATGGTAGCCCGTGGCGATTTAGGAGTAGAAATACCAGCAGAGGAAGTGCCTTTGGTACAAAAAACACTGATCCAAAAATGTAATGATGCTGGAAAACCGGTAATTACAGCTACACAGATGTTGGATTCCATGCAGCGGAATCCAAGACCAACACGAGCAGAAGCTAGTGATGTGGCAAATGCTATTCTAGATGGCACCGATGCAATTATGCTATCCGGTGAAACAGCAGCAGGGATGTACCCTGTGGAAGCAGTATTAACCATGGACAAAATTGCGAAAAGAACAGAAAATGCAGTAGATTATCGTGCAAATGTTAATAAAATCAGTAAGGCTAGAGATGTGAATCTTACAGATGCTATTGGACAAGCAGTGGCTCATACAGCTATTAACCTAAATGTAAAAGCTGTTATAGCTCCAACAGAAAGTGGACATACAGCGAAGATGATTTCCAAATTTAGACCTGGTGTTCCTATCATTGCAGTAACCTCTACTAGTAAGCCTTCTAGAAAGTTAACATTAGTGTGGGGAGTTTATCCAATTGTAGGGAAAAAAGCTTACTCTACAGATGAAGTTCTGGAAATTGCAGTAGAGGAAAGCATTCTTCACCACTATGTCACTTACGGTGATTTAGTAGTAATTACAGCTGGAGTTCCTGTTGGAGAAGCTGGAACAACCAACTTGATGAAAGTTCATGTAATTGGTGACATGGTAGCAAAAGGACAAGGTATTGGAAAAATGACTGCATTAGGCAAAGCCGTTGTTGTACATGATGCAAAGGAGCTCCAAGGAAAAGACACTAGCGATAGCATTATTGTTACAATTGGTTCTGATAAAGATATGATTCCTGCAATTGAAAATTGTAAAGGACTTATCACGGAAGAAGGCGGTTTAACAAGCCATGCAGCAGTAGTGGGATTAAGCTTTGGGATTCCTGTAATAGTTGGTGTTGAGAATGCCACTAAACTAATTGCAGAGGGACAAGAGCTCACACTTGATGCTGAAAGTGGTGTGATCTATAATGGACACGCTAAAATTATTTAAGATTTTTTAAAATAAACGCCAGTAAAGCGCTAGTAGCTTTCTGGCGTTTAATTTTTAAATGATATATAGCTTCAGTGCTTATACATATTCTCGCCCTTATTTGCATGTTGGGTCAAACCTGATGATTTCACTAGTAATACATGTACAACCTCGATTTATTTCTGATTTTGAGCAAGTAAGCCGCATAAAGTAAAGAACTTGTTTTATAATGAAAGAGAGGTGGTTTTATGATGAAGTGGTTAATTGGTTTATTGATCGTAGTCCCAGCAATTGAATTGTATATATTACTTTTAGCTGGGAAAACCTTTGGTGCCTTTAGTACGTTGTTTTTAATTATACTTACCGGAGTAGTAGGTGGATACATTGCGAAAAAACAAGGCATGAAAGCATTTCGGGATTTTTCAGATAGCATGAAAACTCATCAGGCACCTGGGGATGCAGCTATTAACGGGCTTTTTATTCTGGTAGGAGCTATACTAGTTATTCTGCCGGGGTTTGTATCGGACATCTTCGGATTACTGTTTTTATTTGCTCCAACTAGAAATATATTCAAGCCCCTCCTATATAAATGGATTCGTAAGAAAATGAAAAATGGGCAAGTTATTGTGATGAAATCCTCCTTGTAGTTTCCCATTTATTCGCAAACAGATATATAAAGGGACTAAATAGAATTCCTATAAAGCCAAACATTAAGAAAGCGGCTGCACTTAAGAAAAATACATGTACTGCCCTTAGTTTCATAGATTTTGACCAAAGCATGGAGTCTACTATGTGACGAGTTAGTTGTACGAAGATATAAAGCAATAATATAATTCCTCCAAATAAATTATCACCTAATAGGAAAAAATAGATACTTAATGGTATTAGCACAATCCCGGTCCCTAAAAAAGGGATACTGTCTACTAGAGAAATTAGAAAAGCATGCTTAATCGGATTGTGCATACCTAAAACACTGAATCCAATAGCTAGTGAGGAAAAGGTTAAAAATATTAATCGAACCTCCACACCTAGAAAGTTGTTCACTATTTCATTAATCTTAATCAATGCTTTTTCGAAGAACAAACGATGCTTTTGTGGAAAGAAGACTAAGAACCATAGGCGGTCCTTTGTTGATTCAATTAATGAAAAAAATAATCCAATACTAAATAGTAATATCTCTAAAAAATAAGAAGGCAGTTGCGTAATATTGTTAAGTAAATCTGTTAAAATCTTATTTAAAACCTCTTGTAATTCCCCTTCAAACATCACAAAAATTGGATGTTTTTGAATCTCATCCAACGGAAGCAATAAAAGATGCTCATGAATTAGAGGAATTAAAGTTATAAGAGTTTGTATAATAAAAAATATAAACAGAAGAAATGCGGATAAGAGAAGAAGTTCTGTTACTAATACACTAAGTAATATAGGGAACTTTAGTTTCTTATGTAAAAAACTAGTGAACGGGTAAAGAAAGTAGCCAGTTAAAATGGATAAACTTAGCGGGTAGGCTATAGCTAGAACAAGGATAATTAACCCAATTGGTAACCAATATAAGAGAAAATCCTTCTTATTAATTTGAAAATTAATCTTATTCATCCATTCTTTTCTAAATCTAGTGTGGAAAAAAGTTATTTTTTAATAATTTTAAGCGTTTTCATTCACAAATTATACAAAATTGATTATAATACTTGAGTAAGCAATTTCAAGGTACATATCAAATGCAGATAATATGTCATTCTATCTAATTATGGTAGAATTGAATGAGTCTTGCAATAGAAGGGAAGATTTTATATGACATCAACTCGCGGATTAGAAGGAGTAGTAGCTACTCAATCTGCTATCAGTTCTATTATTGATGATACACTTACTTATGTTGGATATGACATCGACGATCTAACAACCAATGCAAGCTTTGAAGAGGTAGTATACTTACTTTGGCACAAGCGTTTACCAAATGCTTCTGAGTTAGCTGAGTTAAAACAACAACTAGCTGATAACATGGCAGTTCCAGAAGAGGTATTAAACCAATTTAAAGTATACCCAATCGACAAAGTTCATCCAATGACTGCATTAAGAACAGCAGTTTCCATGCTAGCATTATATGATGATGCAGCTGAAGATATGTCAGATGAAGCTAACTACATGAAAGCTATTAAATTACAAGCGAAGCTTGCAACTCTTGTAACAGCATTCTCTCGTGTTCGTAAAGGGTTAGAGCCGGTAGCTCCTAAAACTGATTTAGGCTATGCTGCTAACTTCTTGTACATGCTACATGGAGAGCTTCCAGCTGATATCGAAGTAGAGGCTTTCGATAAAGCACTAGTATTACATGCAGACCATGAATTAAATGCATCTACATTTACTGCTCGTGTTTGTGTAGCGACACTTTCTGATATTTACTCTGGTGTAGTTTCAGCTATTGGAGCTCTTAAAGGACCACTTCACGGTGGAGCTAATGAGCAGGTAATGAAAATGCTAACTGAAATCGGTTCACTTGGTAATGTGGACGAGTATATCAATAACAAGCTTGCAAACAAAGAGAAAATTATGGGCTTTGGTCACCGTGTTTATCGTAAAGGAGATCCACGTGCTAAGCACTTACGTGAAATGTCTAAAAAGTTAACAACTCTTCGTGGAGAATCTAAGCTTTATGATATGTCTACACGTATTGAAGAAATTGTTACAGGTCAGAAAAATCTTCCACCAAATGTTGATTTTTACTCTGCTTCCGTGTATCATTCTTTAAATATTGAACATGATTTATTCACACCTATTTTTGCAGTATCTCGTGTATCTGGTTGGACTGCTCATATTCTTGAGCAATATTCAAACAATCGCTTGATCCGTCCTCGTGCAGAATACGTTGGACCTGGAATGCAAAAATATATTCCAATTGAAGAAAGATAAAATTATTTGTTAAAGATTAGGGCTTAAACACACTGTGTTTATGGCCCTATGATTATGATAGTAGGAGGAAATATAAATGACATCTGGAAAAATCGTAGTTGAAAATGGTGTACTTAACGTACCAAATGAACCAGTAATCCCATTCATCGAAGGTGACGGAACAGGCCCGGATATTTGGGCTGCAGCATCTCGCGTATTAGAAGCATCTGTTGAAAAAGCTTATAACGGCGAAAAGAAAATTCAGTGGAAAGAAGTACTAGCTGGTCAAAAAGCATTTGATCAAACTGGTGAATGGTTACCACAAGAAACATTAGACGTAATCTCTGAGTACTTAATCGCTATTAAAGGACCTCTTACAACACCAATCGGTGGTGGTATCCGTTCTTTAAACGTAGCATTACGTCAAGAGTTAGATCTATACACTTGCTTACGCCCAGTTCGTTACTTCACTGGCGTTCCATCTCCAGTAAAACGTCCAGAAGACACTGATATGGTAATTTTCCGTGAAAATACGGAAGATATCTATGCTGGTATCGAGTACGCTAAAGGTACAGACAATGCAAAAAAACTAATCGACTTCTTAAAATCTGAGTTTGGTGTAAAGAATATTCGTTTCCCAGAAACTTCTGGTATTGGTATTAAACCAATTTCTGAAGAAGGTACAAAACGTTTAGTACGTGCTGCATTAAACTACATTATTAAAGAAGGACGTACTTCTTTAACTTTAGTACACAAAGGAAACATCATGAAGTTTACTGAAGGAGCTTTCAAAACTTGGGGCTACGAAGTTGCTGAACAAGAATTTGGTGATAAAGTATTTACTTGGAACCAATATGATAAAATTAAAGAAGAACAAGGCACAGAAGCTGCTGACAAAGCACAAGCTGATGCTCTTGCAGCTGGAAAAATCTTAGTAAAAGATTCTATCGCTGATATCTTCTTACAACAAATCTTAACTCGTCCAAAAGAGTTTGATGTAGTTGCTACAATGAACTTAAACGGAGATTATATTTCTGATGCACTTGCTGCACAAGTTGGTGGTATTGGTATTGCTCCTGGAGCAAATATCAACTATGTAACTGGTCATGCAATCTTTGAAGCTACTCATGGTACAGCACCAAAATATGCTGGTCTTGATAAAGTAAATCCATCTTCTGTTATTCTTTCTGGTGTATTAATGCTTGAACACCTTGGATGGAATGAAGCTGCTAAGCTTATCATGGATTCAATGGAAAAAACAATTGAATCTAAAGTAGTTACTTATGACTTTGCTCGTCTAATGGATGGTGCTACAGAAGTTAAGTGCTCTGAGTTCGCTGATGAATTAATTAAAAACATGTAATTACAAAAATAAAGCTGCTCGAAAATGCCATTTTATGGCATTTCGACAGCTTTTTTTAATTAGCTCAAGAGTAAAGGGAAGCGAGCATAGGAATATATCTCAAGACGGTAAAGTAGTACTCATTAAAAGAGGTCATTTAGCATGAATTGTCTTAATATACAAAAAGAAAAGACTATATTATACTTTTGGTAGAGAAGTATGGCCCTATGCAATGAGGAGCTATTAATCACTGTTATACTAAGAATCACAAAAATGTAACCTGCTGTTAGAAGAAACTTGCATTGCATTTGACATTGCTCGTACTGTAAGGTCGTAGCTTATCTTCATAATCATAAAGGAGAGATTATCAAATGACTTTAAAGCGAAAAAAAATCTCAGTAATAGGTGCAGGATTTACAGGAGCAACTACAGCTTTTCTTTTAGCTAACAAAGAACTAGGAGACGTGGTGCTTGTCGATATTCCTAAAACGGAAAATCCGACGAAAGGAAAGGCGCTTGACATGGCTGAAGCTGCTCCTGTCTTAGGATATGATGTAGATATAATAGGGACCTCTAACTATGAAGACACAAAAAACTCGGACTTAGTTATCATAACTGCAGGTATTGCCCGCAAGCCAGGTATGAGTCGAGATGATTTGGTGCAAACAAACCAAAAGGTTATTAAGGCTGTAACGACAGAAATTGTTAAATATTCTCCAAATACTATTATTCTTGTATTAACTAACCCTGTGGATGCGATGACCTATACAGTTTATAAGGAATCAGGATTTCCAAAGGAAAGAGTTATTGGACAGTCTGGTGTACTAGATACCGCTCGCTTCCGAACATTTGTAGCAAAAGAATTAAATCTCTCTGTAAAAGATATTACTGGATTTGTTCTGGGAGGCCATGGAGACGATATGGTGCCACTCGTAAGATATTCTTACGCTGGTGGTATTCCTCTAGAAAAATTAATAGACCCTGATCGATTAGAGGCAATTGTTAATCGAACACGTAAAGGTGGAGCAGAAATAGTTGAGTTGTTAGGAAACGGATCTGCTTACTATGCTCCAGCCGCTTCACTGGTTGAGATGGCCGAAGCAATCTTAAAGGATCAAAAACGTGTATTACCTTCAATTGCTTATTTAGAAGGAGAATATGGATTACAAGGTATTTATCTAGGAGTACCAACTGTTCTTGGTGCTGGAGGAATCGAAAAAATCATCGAATTAGAGCTTACAGAAGGAGAACAGAGTCTGTTAAACAAATCTGCAGAATCAGTAAAAACTGTTATGGATGTACTTATCTAACAAGATATAAGGCTAAAAGACAAAAGGAAAAGGAGAGGTATAACCTCTTGTATACCTTTTGTCTTTTTGATTTTATTTTTTGTTCAAAGAAAATGAATAAGTATTTTTTGTATTCGCTTGATAACAGACTTTGTTGCGAAGGTATACTAGTTATTGATAAGATAGGAAGAGATAAAAGATTGGAGGAAGAGCTTTTGCTATTAGGAAAAACGCATAAGACTGGTCGAAGTATTGAGGAGCTTGCTGTAGGTGAAAAAATGGTACTTACAGAGAAAATAGAGGACAAGGATTTACTCCTTTATTTAGGGTTAACGAATGACAACAATCCCTTATACATTCAGCATGATTTTGCAGCAAAAACGTCCTATATGAAACCAATTGTTCCTTCCATCATGCTACTGGGGGTAATCACTGCCTCCATATCGAAATATTTGCCTGGACCAGGTTCTCATGTTATTAGGCAAGAGGTGGCCTTTCCAAAGCCAACATTTCATTATGCCTTGTTAACATTCACTATAGAAATAAAGGATATTGATTTACATAAAAATGAAATTACACTCTTAGCAATTGCAAAAGACGAGCAAGGAGATAATGTCTTAGAAGGATTATTCTATGTGAATCCTCCAAAGCTTATTTAGATACTTAGGTAGTGTATTGATTTGGAATGGGGGTTTCAAATCATTTTTTGGAGGCTATACGATGAAAACAGTGTTAGTTGTAGATGATGAAAGCTCAATTGTTACATTACTTAAGTACAATTTAGAGGAGGCTGGGTTCAAAGTTCTTTCTGCCTCTGACGGTGCGGAGGGCTATCGGTTAGCGGTGGAGGAAAAGCCAGATGTTATTATTTTGGATTGGATGCTCCCAAAAATGGACGGCATGGAGGTTTGTAAAGAACTTCGTTTGCAAAAAATCCATACACCGATTATCATGCTTACAGCAAAGGGAGAAGAATTCGATAAGGTTCTTGGTCTAGAGCTAGGTGCTGATGATTATATGACTAAGCCCTTTAGTCCTCGGGAAGTAATTGCTAGGATAAAGGCGATGATTCGTAGAACAAACTTAAGCTCGAACCAAGTGAAAGAAAAACAAGATGACATGTATATTTTTGGGCCGTTAGAAATCTATCCGGAGCGTTTTGAAGTATTACTTCATAAAGAACCATTGATTTTTACTCCGAAAGAATTTGAGCTACTCATTTATCTAATTGAGAATAAAAACAAAGTATTAACTCGCGATCAATTATTAAGTGCTGTTTGGAACTATGACTTTGCGGGAGATACTCGAATAGTGGATGTTCATGTTAGCCATCTTAGAGAAAAAATTGAAGAAAATAGCAGAAGGCCAATGTATATAAAGACTATCAGAGGCTTAGGCTATAAATTTGAGGAGCCGAGAATATTATGACCTTCCATGCTCAGGTTTTCCGAACGTTTGCGATTTTACTTGGAATCGTATTGCTAGGCGTTGGAATTATACTTGGACAGATTTTTCCTTTCTTTGTACATCAGGCGGTCAATCAAAGCATTAGTACAAAAATAGAGGGTTCAGCTATATTCAAGGACTCCACTCTTACTACAAAAGAGCAGGCTGTTTTACAAGAAAGTTTACAATCGAAATTTGAAGAAAAAGATATCCGGAAAGAAAAAGAATCGCTCTGGTTCTTTCTATTTTTCGTTCTCTTATTTATCTATTTACTTTCTCTTTTCCTTGGCTTTCAGTTCTTTAAAAAATATGCTCAGCCAATTGAACATTTAACTGATACTGCTATTGAACTTGCCAAAGGAAATTATCATGTGAGGGCTTATGAAAATAATGACAATGGCATGTCTAAGCTCACTAATTCGATTAATATTCTTGCAAGAAACCTTCAAGAGATTTCGATTATGAGGGAGACGGAGAAAGAGCGACTGAAGACGTTGATTGAAAATATGGTTAGCGGGCTTATTATGATTGACCGAAATGGGAATGTAAATATAGTAAACCGTGCTTTCTTAACTCAGTTGGATATGTCCCATGCTGCAGTCAAAAATCGACAATTTAAACAAATAGGTTTGCCAGAGAAAATCGAGAAATTCATTGATTATTTATTTTTAACCGAAATTTCCCATAAGGAACAAATTGATATACAGAGAAATTTACACAACTATAGTCTTGTCGCATATGGAGCTCCTGTCATAGGAGAGCATGGAAGGTGGTTAGGTATTGTCGTAGTGATTCATGATATTACTGAGCTAGTAAAGCTAGAGCAAATTCGGAAAGACTTTGTAGCTAATGTTTCACATGAATTAAAAACACCAATCACCTCCATTAAGGGCTTTTCAGAAACTTTATTATATGGAGCATATAAAAAGGAGGAAAATCTTCTTTCTTTTTTAGAAATTATTTATAAAGAAAGCAATCGTTTGCAAACACTAATCAATGACCTATTAGACCTATCGAAGGTAGAGCAAGAAGGTTATACAATGAATGTAACCCGTGTGAAACTCTACGACGCGGTTATTAGCTGCTTAGAAATGACCAACCATCTTCTTGAAGATAAAAATATGGCTATTGATTTAGCTTTGAATGAATCTATTCAGGTAAAAGGTGATTACCACCGAATTATTCAAATAATGATGAACCTTTTAACTAACGCTATTTCTTATTCTGGTAATCATACGACGATACATATTAAAGTAGCGGGAAATGAAAAGTATGGATACTTTCAAATAAGAGATGAAGGAATTGGTATTAGAAAGGAAGAACAGACACGAATATTCGAACGCTTTTACCGAGTGGACCGAGCTCGTAGCCGAGATTCAGGTGGTACAGGGTTAGGGCTAGCGATTGTAAAGCATCTAGTAGAAGCACATCACGGGTATATAGAAATAGAAAGTGAAGTAGGAAAGGGAACACAGTTCACTGTGTATATTCCCATTGCCTAGCATCGGAGGTTCAAATGAATAATCAACCATTTATCCCAATAATTATTGGAACAGATATGAATGCCTATAACATGGCAATTTCCTTTCATGAGGAATACAACATCAAGCCTATATTGGTGGGGAAAGAAGAAATGTCCTTTACCAAATTGAGTAACATAATAGAGCATATAGAAATTCATTCAAACCTATGGGATAAAAATGAATTTGTATCAGTTTTAATGGACGTAGCAAATAAGTATCAATCACCAGATAAAAAGCTTTTATTAATTGGAACAAATGACTTTTATGTTCGATTAATCATTGAAAACGCTGAATCATTAAAGGAAAAGTATGTTTTTAACTATATGACTGAGGAGTTAATGAATAATCTATTAGTAAAAGCTAATTTTTATAAGCTATGTGAGGAGCATGGAATTGACACGCCGAAAACGTACTATTATTCCTGTGCAAAAAAAGAGCCTTTTACTGAGAAGGTTCTCTTTCCTTTAATCATCAAGCCTAGCAATGGCGTTCAATACTATAAGCATAAGTTTGCTGGACAACAAAAAGTATATCGAGTAGAAAGCCAGCAAGAGCTTGAGGAGGTTATCCGTCAGGTAAATGCAAGTGGCTATCAGGAGGACTTGATAATTCAAGATTATATTCCTGGTGATGACACATATATGTGGGATTCCGTCTTTTACATGAGCTCTAAAGGAAAGGCACAACTTAGCACGCTTGCACAGGTAGTGTTGCAAGAGCATACCGTTACTGCTATTGGTAATTACACAGCTTTAATTACTCGATATGATGAACAACTGATGAAGAAGCTGCAAAACTTTTTAGAGGCAGTAGGCTATGTAGGCTTTGCAAACTTCGACTTGAAGTATGATGAAAGAGATGGGAAATTTAAGGTTTTTGAAGTAAATATCCGTCAGGGTCGATCAAGCTACTATACGACTGCACTTGGACATAATATGGCTCGATATTTTGTGGACGACATTATTTACAATAAAGACAAAGAGCTTACGCTGTTGAATGAGCATTACTTATTTACGGTTGTTCCAAAAATTGTCTTAAAAAAGTTTGTCGACAATAAAGAAATCCAACAAGAGATTAGGATTCTTCTGCAACAAGGAAAATGGGGCAATCCTCTATTTTATAAGCAAGATAAAAATTTTAAGCGTAAATTATACCTTATAGCTCGACAGTTCAATTATTACAAAAAGTATAAAAATAATTCCTGGTAAGAAAATTAACAAATCCTTAATACTAGCTTAACAATGGAATGTTATATTCCTTATAGAACCCCTTTTCCAATTACTTAAATAGAGGTTGCAACATATATTTGTCCGACCTCTTATGCCAAACGGCGAATTGTCTTTGACAAGTCGCTGTTTGGCATTTTTTTATGTCTCAAGTACTGTAGCACTGTTTATCCATGAGGAGTATATCTTTCCTGTTTGATTGAATAAAATGGAAGAGGATTAATAATTTTCATTTCCAAATATTAATATTATGAAACCAAATGGCTTATAACTCCGTATAAGACCTATAGATAGAGAAAGGGGAAAGAAAATGAGTACAAAAAGATTATTATCCATAATTGCTGTGTCAGTCGTTGGAATCATCTTAATATCCGCCTTGTTAACTTCTTGGTATACAGTGGATGAATCTGAGCAAGCAATTGTTATAACCTTTGGAGAAGCAAGCGATCCGATAGTTGATCCAGGGCTTAAGTTCAAAATGCCTTGGCCACTCCAACGAGTTGAAAAGTTATCTAAGGAAACTTTTAGCCTTCAGTTTGGTTATAGCCAAACGCCAGATGGGGAGATTACCTCCTTTGATAAGGATACTAAAATGATCACCGGAGACGATAATATTGTCTTAGCAGACCTTGTAGTGCAATATAAAATTTCAGATCCAAAGAGATATTTATTCAACTCCGAAAATCCGAAAGAAATACTTCACGATGCAACCTCAGCTTCGATTCGTTCCATTATTGGTAACTCAAAAATTGATGCTGCATTAACAAATGGGAAGGCTGAAATTGAGGCTTCTACTAGTGAAATGCTTCAGGGGTTAATAGAAACATACGATATTGGAATCACAGTTTTAACTGTAAAGCTACAGGATGTGGAACTGCCAAATGCTGAAGTACGTGCTGCATTTACAGCCGTTACAGATGCAGAGGAAACAAAAAACACGAAAAGAAACCAGGCAGAAAAGTATAAAAACCAAGAATTAAGTGTAGCGGTAGGGGAAAAGGATGCTATTATTTCTAACGCGGAAGCCTATAAGTTTGAGCGTATCGCAAAGGCAAACGGAGATGTAGCATTATTTAATCAGCTATACGCGGAATATTTAAATAACCAAGAAATTACTAAGCAACGATTAATATTAGAAACATTAGATGCTGTATTGCCGAGTGCCCAAATTTATATTATGAATGATGAAGGCGGGACGATGAAGTACTTGCCAATCCAACCAGTAGAGGGTAACAAGGCCGTTCCCCCTAAAGTAGAGGCACCAGCTGAACAAAACACTACTAAAACAGAAGGGAGCGGACAATAATGGCTGATCAACACAACCCTTTTGAAAATCTTGAAAACAAATTTAAGACCGTTTCTAACAAACCTAAAACTCCCAAAAAGGATAAAGCACCATTTGACTTTAAGAAGCATGGAAAATCCTTTATTGCTATTTTAATAGTTTTTGTGATTGCTATAATTGCTTTTGCAAATATCTATGTTGTAAAAGAGGGCGAATACAAAGTAGTGCGCCAGTTCGGTGAAATAAAGGATATAAAAAGTGAGCCAGGTCTTCATATGAAAATTCCTTTTTTACAAAGTGTTAGTACTATACCAAAATACCAAATGAATTATAAGCTTTCGGAAAGAGAAATTAATACAGCTGATAAACGTCGTATTATTGTAGATAATTATGCTGTTTGGAAGGTAACGAATCCGAAGGAAATGATTTCTAGTGCGGGTAGTCTTATCGGTGCAGGCTTACGTATGGAGGAGTTTGTCTACTCTGTAGTGCGTACAGAGCTGGGACAGTTAAAATATAGTGAGATTATCAATGACGAAAATTCAGAGCGCGGTAGCCTGAATGACAAAATTACTGCACATGTAAATGAACTGCTTGCCAAAGATAAGTATGGTATTGAAGTGGTGGATGTGCGTATTAAACGCATCGACCTACCACAGGAAAATGAGCAATCTGTATTTAATGAAATGATTTCAGAGCGTCAAAGTATTGCTCAGGAATTCCTTTCTACAGGGGATGCTGACAAGAGACGTATTGAAGCAGATACAGATAGACAAGTAAAAGAAATGCTAGCTACTGCAAACGAACAGGCTGCTCAAATTAGAGCAGAAGGCGATGCAGAGGCAGCAAAGGTTTATAACAACAGCTTTTCAAAGGACCCAGAGTTTTATTCGTTATATAGAACGCTCGAATCCTATAAGAAAACAGTTGATTCGGATACTATGATTATCATTCCATCTGATTCTCCGTATGCTCGAATTCTTTCAGGTTATCTCGAATAGTATATGAATCGTCATTCCCCTTACTCTCATGGTAAGATATAGGGAATGGCGTTTTTATTTCTATTGGAATAAAAAATAGATATTCAACAAATTTAACACAAGGAGTGAAAGATAGATGTCAGCTGAAAAAATATTGTTACTTGACGGAAATAGTCTTGCTTATAGAGCCTTTTTTGCACTGCCTCTTTTAACGAATGAACATGGAATACATACAAATTCCGTTTATGGATTTACAATGATGCTTCAAAAAATTATGGAAGAGGAAAATCCTACTCATATGCTGGTAGCGTTTGATGCTGGGAAAACCACCTTCCGTCATTCAACTTATGGAGAATACAAGGGGGGAAGACAAAAGACACCTCCTGAATTATCAGAGCAATTTCCTTATCTGCGTAAATTAATTGATGCATATGGAATTAAACGCTATGAACAGGAAATGTATGAAGCAGACGATATTATCGGTACATTGAGTAGACAAGCAGAAGAGAAGGGACAGCAAGTCGTAATTGTCTCTGGTGATAAGGATTTAACACAGCTAGCTACTGACAATACAACCGTTTATATTACACGAAAAGGCATTACCGATATAGAAAAGTATACACCAGCGCATGTCCAAGAAAAATATGGCCTGACTCCCCTTCAAATCATTGATATGAAGGGTCTTATGGGGGATGCTTCCGATAATATTCCTGGAGTGCCTGGAGTAGGAGAAAAAACAGCTATAAAGCTTTTAAAGCAGCATGGGTCGGTAGAAAAGCTTTATGAAGCTCTGGACACGGTGAGTGGAGCAAAGTTGAAGGAAAAGCTAGTGGCCAATGAGGAACAAGCGAAGATGAGTAAGGTTTTAGCTACTATCGAAACGAATGCTCCTATTGCAGTAAGCATAGAGGATATTGGCTATGAAGGACCCAATATGGATGAGGTGATAGCCGTATGGAAAGAGCTATCCTTTAAAACCTTGCTTGAAAAAACCGAATATGTAGCAGAGGAACAGGAAACAACGGAAACTACCTTCGTGGTATTAGAACAGTTTGAACCGTCTATATTAACTGAAGAAATGGCTGTTTTATTAGAAATGTTTGATGAGCAGTACCATACGACCGATCTTTTAGGTGTAGCTCTTTCAGATGGAGAAAAATCATACTTTCTAGAGGGTTCCGAGGCATTTAACTCCGACGAATTCTGTAGCTGGCTTGCTGATGAAACAAAGAAGAAGTATGTTGCTGATTCTAAGGCAACTCAAGCAGTTTGTAGAAAGCACGGAGTTACTATTTCAGGAATGGAATTCGACCTATTGCTGGCAGCTTATATAGATAATCCATCTATTTCATCAGTGGACGTTGCTTCCATAGCGAAGGAGTACGGTTACTTTAACCTTTTCTCTGATGAGGGAGTTTATGGAAAAGGGGCCAAAAAATCAATTCCAGCACTAGATAAACTTGCTGAGCATGCAACACGAAAAGCGCTTGGTATCTGGCATCTCAAACCAGTGGTTGAGAAAAAGCTAAAGGAAAATGAACAGTATGAGTTATATAAAGAGCTAGAGCTCCCGCTTGCCTCTATTCTTGGAACAATGGAGTCTGATGGTGTAAGTGTCGATAAGCAGGTTTTAGTAGATATGGGAGTAGATCTAGAAAGTAAGCTTCATGATATTGAAAGGAAAATTTTCGAGCTAGCAGGTGAATCATTCAATATTAATTCACCGAAGCAGCTAGGTGTGATTCTATTTGAAAAGCTCGGATTACCACCTATTAAAAAGACGAAAACAGGCTATTCCACTGCTGCAGATGTATTAGAGAAGCTAGCCAATGACCATCAGATTATTGAAGAGATTTTATTGTACAGACAGCTTGGAAAGTTAAATTCTACTTACATTGAAGGGCTATTAAAGGAGGTTCATGCGGATGATGACAAAATTCATACTCGTTATCAGCAGGCACTGACTTCAACAGGTAGACTTAGCTCGATTAACCCTAACTTACAAAACATCCCTATTCGTTTAGAGGAAGGAAGAAAGATTAGAAAGGCTTTTGTACCTTCTCAGCCAGATTGGGTCATGTTCGCAGCTGACTATTCTCAAATTGAGTTAAGGGTGCTAGCACATATGTCGGGGGATAAAAATTTAATAGAGGCTTTTACTAATGATATGGATGTACACACAAAAACAGCAATGGATGTTTTCAAGGTGTCCAAAGAGGATGTAACCTCGGATATGCGACGTGCTGCCAAAGCAGTAAACTTTGGGATAGTTTATGGAATAAGTGATTATGGTCTTTCACAAAGCTTAAATATCACAAGAAAGGAAGCAGCTAATTTCATTGAACAGTATCTAAGCAGCTTTCCTGGCGTGAAGGAATATATGGATGAAACAGTACAAAAAGCGAAACAAGACGGATTCGTTACAACCATCTTAAATAGAAGACGTTACCTACCTGAAATTACAAGCTCTAACTTCAATCTTAGAAGCTTTGCAGAACGTACTGCTATGAATACACCAATTCAGGGTAGTGCTGCAGACATCATTAAAAAAGCAATGATTCATATGGCAGCAAGATTAAAAGAAGAGAATATGCAAACGAAAATGCTGCTTCAGGTGCATGATGAATTGATATTCGAAGCACCACAGGATGAGGTAGCTTTACTGGAAAAAATAGTACCAGAGGTTATGGAGTCTGCTATTAAGTTAATTGTACCCTTAAAGGTAGATTACGCATTTGGACCATCGTGGTATGAAGCAAAGTAAGGAGTTTTTGAAATGCCAGAATTACCAGAGGTAGAAGGTGTAGTAAGAGGCTTACGTCCAGTTGTTACAGGGAAAATAATAAAGTCAGTTGTTGTTTCTGAGACTATTATCTCTTCTAAAACCGTGGGTAAGGAAGCCATTATAAAGGGGAGCAGTGTAGAAGAATTTCAACAGCTCCTTGTGGATAAACAAATAGAGAGAATTGAAAGACGCTCTAAGTATATATATTTTCATCTTAGAAATGATACTAAGGAAGAGCTCCTGGTTTCCCACCTTGGGATGTCGGGGGCTTGGTTCTACGTACGTAGCATATTAGACATTCTAGAAGAAAAGTTTCGGAAGCATGCCCATGTCACCTTGCACTTTGAGGAAGGCGATATGCTCATCTATGCTGACATTAGAAGATTTGGAGAGCTTCGTTTTTTAGGACAAGAAGCAGATCATCCACCGCTTCTGCTGATGGCTCCCGAGCCTTTCGATGAAAATGCACTTGATCACTTTTTAGCAATGAGTCAATTGCCTAAGTATGAAAATAAAGCAATTAAGGAATTTATCATGGATGGCCACGTCGTTTCTGGCTGTGGAAACATTTATGCGACAGAAGCGCTTTTTCGAATGAAAATACATCCAGCAAGAAAAGTAAAAAGAATAAGCAAGGAAAGAAAGACTCAGCTATTTCAAGAAATTGTCGTTGTTCTATTAGATAGCATCGAAAATGGTGGGAGCACTATTTCTGATTACCGAACAATCAACGGAGGAGCTGGCAATATGCAAAATAGATTATTAATGTACGGTAAAAAGGAATGTACAGTCTGTGGGGAGAAGACCAAGCAGAAAACAATTGCTGGTAGAACTTCTACATATTGTGCGAAATGTCAAAAATAATGGAGGAAACAATGATTATTGGGCTAACAGGTAGTATTGCAAGTGGAAAGAGCACTGTTTCAAGTATGCTTAAAGCATTGGGGTATCCCATTATAGATGCAGATATCGTAGCTAGGATGGTAGTGGAAAAAGGTACTACCACCTTGGCGATGATTCATCAAGCTTTTGGCGATGAAGTATTAGCCACAGATGGCTCGTTAAATAGAGAAAAGCTTGGCTCTATTATATTTTCCTCCCCCATCAAGCGTAAGCGACTAAATGATATTATTCATCCTGCTATTCGAACTGAAATGCTGAGACAAAAGGAAGAGCTATTAAAGGCTGGTCATCCAACCATTATAATGGATATTCCATTGCTATTTGAAAGTAAGCTTCAATCTTATGTAGAAAAAATAATAGTGGTAACAGTCACAGAGGAAACGCAGCTTAAAAGACTTATGGCGAGAAATGGTTATTCTTTAGAGGATGCAAAAGCAAGAATTCAATCTCAATTACCTTTATCGATTAAAGAAAAGGGAGCGGACGCAGTTATTTACAACAATGGTTCGCTTGAGTCTACAGAGGAACAATTGAAAAAAATATTAAAAGCTTGGGAGAACTAATTGCACGAATATATCGAAAATAAAATAGTATGGTTTTAAGGCTACATAATTTTAAAAATGTGTTATACTAATTGGTGGATAAAAAACATACAGTATCACACGTTATAGGAGGATATAAAATGTCAGCTTCAATAGCTATCAATGGTTTTGGCCGCATAGGTCGTATGGTATTTCGTCAAGCAGTATTTCAAGAGGAATTACAGGTAGTAGCGATTAACGCTAGGTATCCACTTGAAACACTTGCTCATCTTATAAAATATGATTCTACACATGGTACATTCACAGGAGAGATTGAAATTGTGGATAATGCTTTAGTAGTTAACGGTCAACGAGTGGAGATAGTTAATGAACGTGAACCAGAAAAGCTTCCTTGGAAGGATTTAAATGTGGACATTGTCATTGAAGCGACAGGTAAGTTTAATGATGGGGAGAAAGCAGCAGCCCATCTGAAGGCAGGAGCTAAAAAAGTAATCATTACTGCACCAGCTAAAAATGAAGACGCGACAATCGTTATGGGAGTAAATGATGATCTGTTAGATGTCGCAAGCCAACACATTATTTCTAACGCTAGCTGTACAACTAACTGCTTAGCTCCAGTGGTAAAGGTTTTAAATGATTCATTTGGAATTGAAAATGGACTTATGACAACTGTCCATGCCTATACGAACGATCAAAATAATCTAGATAATCCGCACAAGGATTTAAGACGTGCACGTTCCTGCGGGCAGTCAATCATCCCCACTTCTACTGGTGCTGCGAAGGCGCTTTCATTAGTTCTGCCTGAGCTAAAAGGAAAGATTCATGGTATGGCACTTCGTGTTCCTACTCCTAACGTATCATTAGTAGATTTAGTAGTAGATGTAAAAA
This sequence comes from uncultured Psychrobacillus sp., assembly GCA_934234185.1. Lineage (GTDB taxonomy): Bacteria > Bacillota > Bacilli > Bacillales_A > Planococcaceae > Psychrobacillus. The sequence continues at coordinate 115,655 of CAKQHO010000001.1, forward strand.
AACCAGTAACTGCTGAACAAGTAAATGATGCGTTTGTAAAGGCTTCTGAAGGAGCTATGAAAGGTATCCTCGGCATAACAATGGAACCTCTAGTTTCCATCGACTTTAATACAACGACGAACTCAAGTACTGTAGATGGCTTAACAACTATGGTGATGGGAGATACAAAGGTAAAAGTTCTAGCTTGGTACGATAATGAGTGGGGCTATTCTGCTCGTGTAATCGACTTAACCAAAAAAGTAGCAAGTGCTTTGTAAGCGTTATTTTTTTCCATCCTCTTTCTTATTTGCTAGAAAGAGGATTTTTTTATTGCCAAATGGATATATATAACTTATAATTGGAATCGTGTACTTCTAGTGCACGGACTACTTAAAGGGTTAGGACCTCTTAGGACTAACTTTCCCCCGTGGTAGTCAACTTTGATCTGAAAATTAAACTAATCAAAGGGGGAAACGGACATTGGAGACAATGGGACGTCACATTATTGCAGAACTATGGGAGTGCGATTTCGACAAACTAAACGATATGCAATTTATCGAGCAAACATTTGTTGATGCTGCACTTAAATCTGGAGCAGAGGTCAGAGAGGTTGCATTCCACAAATTTGCACCACAAGGTGTTAGTGGAGTCGTTATAATTTCCGAATCGCATTTAACGATTCACAGCTTTCCAGAGCACGGTTATGCTAGTATCGATGTATATACTTGTGGAGATTTAGATCCATCGATTGCTGCTAACTATATTGCAGATGCTCTTAATGCTGGAACACGCGAAACGCTCGAAATGCCTCGTGGTATGGGTCCAGTTAATGCACCGCAAGCACGTATGTCAGTTCAAGCGTAATAAACATGACTAAAATGAGTGAGCAGAGGAAGAGATTCCTCTGCTGTTTCGATTTTATTGAAAAAAGTTGTTATAATAGATATACAAAAAT
>CAKQHO010000002.1 GCA_934234185.1 uncultured Psychrobacillus sp.
ATGCGAGCTGTGTTTTCTAATTGACCAGTCGCCAATTGGAAGCGAAGGTTGAAAAGCTCTTCTTTCAGTGATTTTACCTTTTGTTCTATTTCTGCTGTAGTAAGTTCACGGATGTCATTAGCTTTCATTAGATTCACCACCAAGTTCTTGACGTTTAACTATTTTACATTTAACAGGAAGCTTATGAGATGCTAAGCGTAACGCTTCGCGAGCGATTTCTTCTGAAACTCCAGCGATTTCGAACATAATTTTTCCTGGTTTAACAACAGCTACCCAACCTTCCGGAGCACCTTTACCGGATCCCATACGTACCTCAAGAGGCTTTTTCGTATAAGGCTTATGTGGGAATATTTTAATCCATACTTTACCGCCACGTTTCATGTAACGTGTCATTGCAATACGAGCTGATTCAATTTGACGGCTTGTAATCCAGCTAGCTTCTGTAGCTTGTAGACCAAACTCACCAAATGCTATCTCTTTACCGCCTTTTGCTTCACCACGCATTTTACCACGGTGTTCGCGACGATATTTAACGCGTTTAGGCATTAACATATTATTTGCCTCCTTCCTCAGAGTTCTTCTTAACTGGAAGGACTTCACCACGATAGATCCATACTTTAACGCCTAACTTACCATAAGTTGTGTCAGCTTCAGCATGTGCATAATCAATGTCAGCACGTAATGTATGAAGTGGTACAGTTCCTTCGCTATAGTGTTCAGCACGAGCGATGTCAGCACCGCCTAGACGACCAGAAACTTGAGTTTTAATACCTTTTGCTCCTGAACGCATTGTGCGTTGAATTGCTTGTTTTTGAGCACGACGGAAAGATACGCGGCCTTCTAATTGGCGTGCAATACTTTCAGCTACTAGTTTAGCATCAAGGTCAGCTCTTTTAATTTCTACGATATTGATGTGTACACGTTTACCAGTGATATCGTTTAAGTGTTTACGAAGTGCTTCTACTTCAGTACCACCTTTACCGATTACCATACCTGGTTTCGCAGTGTGAATTGTAATATTTACACGTTTAGCAGCACGCTCAATTTCAACTGTTGAAACAGAAGCATCTTTTAAACGAGTTTCAATGTACTTACGAATTTTCAAGTCTTCGTGAAGTAAGTTTGCATAGTCTTTACCAGCGTACCATTTTGACTCCCAGTCACGAATGATTCCAACTCGTAATCCTATAGGATTGACTTTTTGACCCACGAATTATCCCTCCTTCTTCTCAGATACCACTACTGTAATGTGGCTTGTACGTTTGTTGATAGCACTTGCACGTCCCATAGCACGTGGGCGGAAACGTTTTAGTGTTGGACCTTCATCAACGAAGATTTCAGAAACAACTAGGTTGTTTACATCTAATTCATAATTGTGCTCAGCGTTAGCGATAGCAGATTTTAGAACCTTCTCAACAACAGGAGATGCTGCTTTAGGAGTAAGTTGTAAAATAGCAACCGCTTCACCAACTTGCTTACCTCTGATTAAATCTACGACTAATCTTACTTTACGAGGAGCAATGCGCACTGTTTTAGCAATAGCTTTTGCTTGTGACATTTGGAATGACCTCCTCTCAAATTAGCGTCTTGTTTTCTTATCATCTGCACCATGGCTTTTATAAGCACGAGTTGGTGCAAATTCGCCTAGTTTATGACCTACCATATCTTCAGTCACGTATACAGGAACATGTTTACGTCCGTCATATACCGCGATTGTTTGCCCGATGAAATTAGGGAAAATAGTAGAACGGCGAGACCAAGTTTTAATTACTTGTTTTTTCTCAGAATCTTGTTGAGCTTCAACCTTTTTCATTAGATGATCATCAACAAAAGGTCCTTTTTTCAAGCTGCGACCCATACTGGAACCTCCCTCCGTGATTGCACCACGGCTCGCTCTTTGAACCGTAGTAAAACCACATTATTTTTTACGACGACGAATGATAAGTTTGTCGGATTTGTTTTTCTTGCTACGAGTTTTGTATCCAAGAGTTGGTTTACCCCATGGAGACATTGGAGACTTACGACCGATTGGTGTACGTCCTTCACCACCACCGTGTGGGTGATCGTTAGGGTTCATTACAGATCCACGTACAGTTGGGCGTTTACCTAACCAACGGTTACGACCTGCTTTACCAATGTTAACTAGTTCATGTTGCTCGTTACCTACTTCACCAACAGTTGCGCGGCAAACAGAAAGGATTAAGCGAACCTCACCAGATTGTAAGCGTACAATTACATATTTACCTTCTTTACCTAATAATTGAGCTGATGTACCAGCAGAACGTACTAGCTGACCACCTTTACCAGGTTTCATTTCGATGTTATGAATTGTAGTACCCATTGGGATATTTTGTAACGGAAGAGCGTTACCTACTTTAATATCTGCTTCTGGACCTGACAAAATTGTCATTCCAACTTCCAAGCCTTTAGGAGCTAGGATATATCGTTTTTCACCATCTGCATAGTTAATCAATGCGATATTCGCAGAGCGGTTTGGATCATATTCAATAGTAGCAACACGTCCTGGAATGCCGTCTTTGTTTCGTTTGAAATCAATAATACGGTATTGACGTTTGTGTCCACCACCATGATGACGAACAGTAATTTTACCTTGGTTGTTACGGCCGCCTTTACGTTTAACAGGAGCAAGAAGTGATTTTTCCGGCTTATCTGTTGTGATTTCAGCATAATCAAGTGAAGTCATGTTACGACGTCCGTTCGACGTTGGTTTATACTTTTTAATCGCCATGTTATTCCCTCCTTCTTGTTTATTACTTCCTTTTTACAAGGATTAGATTTCGAATAGTTCGATGTCTTTGCTATCAGTAGTTAATGTAACGATTGCTTTACGACGTTTGTTAGTATAACCACCAAATTTACCTACGCGTTTGAATTTCCCTTTGTAGTTCATGATGTTAACTTTCTCTACATCTACTCCAAAGATTTCTTCAATTGCATATTTAACTTGTGTTTTGTTAGCGCGAGTGTCCACTTCGAAAGTGTACTTTTTATCTGCCATTGCTTCTGAAGAACGCTCGGTAATGACCGGACGTTTAATAATATCACGTGCTTCCATTATCCAAGCACCTCCTCAACCTTTTCTACTGCTGCTTTAGTCATCACTAATTTATCATGACCAACTAAATCTAATACGTTAATGCCTGTAGCAGACACAACTGTAATTCCAGGGATGTTACGAGCTGATAATGCAACGTTTTCGTCTAAGTCAGCTGTTACAAACAACGCTTTTTTGTTAATTGATAGGTTTGCTAACACTTGTGCAAATTCCTTAGTTTTAGGTGCATCAAATGCTAAACCTTCTAGTACAACGATACTTTCTTCACGCACTTTAGATGAAAGAGCTGAAAGAAGAGCTAAGCGACGTACTTTCTTTGGTAATTTGTAGCTATAGCTACGTGGAACTGGACCGAATACAGTACCACCACCACGCCATTGTGGAGAGCGGATAGATCCTTGACGAGCACGACCTGTTCCTTTTTGTTTCCAAGGCTTACGTCCACCACCTGCAACTTCAGAGCGGTTTTTCACTTTGTGATTACCTTGGCGAAGAGAAGCGCGTTGCGCAATGATAGCTTCAAATAAAACAGACTCATTTGGTTCAATTCCGAAAACTTTGTCGTTTAACTCAATTTCGCCAACTGAAGCACCTGTTTGATTGAATAAAGATACTTTTGCCATTCCTGTTTCCTCCTTTCTTCAGAGAATTAGTTCGATTTAATAGCAGCCTTTACAACTACTAATGATTTACGAGAACCAGGAACATTACCTTTAACAAGTAGAAGGTTACGTTCAGCATCCACTCTTACAATATGTAAGTTTTGGATTGTTACTGTGTGCCCACCCATTTGACCAGGTAATTTCTTTTGTTTAAATACGCGGTTCGGAGCAACTGGCCCCATAGAACCTGGACGACGGTGATAACGAGAACCGTGGGCCATTGGTCCACGAGATTGTCCATGACGTTTAATAACACCTTGGAAACCTTTCCCTTTCGTAGTACCTGTAACATCAATTACATCGCCTTCTGCAAAACTTTCTACGCTGACTTCTTGACCAACCTCGTAATTAGCAGTATCCAAGCCGCGGAATTCGCGGATGAAGCGCTTAGGAGCAGTGCTAGCTTTCGCTACGTGGCCTTTTGCTGGTTTGTTAGAAAGCTTTTCGCGCTTATCTTCAAAACCTAATTGAATAGCCTCGTATCCATCAGTTTCAACTGTTTTCTTTTGAAGCACTACGTTTGGAGAAGCTTCAATTACAGTTACCGGGATTAAGTCACCGTTCTCAGCAAATACTTGCGTCATACCGATTTTTCTACCTAAGATTCCTTTGGTCATTTCGTCACACCTCCTAAATTAGTTTGTTATTTTTATCTTTTACCATTAAAGTTTGATTTCAATATCAACGCCAGATGGTAAATCAAGCTTCATTAACGCATCAACAGTTTGTGGTGTTGGGTTAACGATATCGATAAGACGTTTATGCGTACGCATTTCGAATTGTTCACGAGAATCTTTATACTTGTGAACGGCACGAAGAATCGTATACACAGATCTTTCAGTCGGAAGTGGAATCGGACCCGATACACTTGCACCTGAACGTTTAGCAGTTTCTACAATTTTCTCAGCAGATTGATCAAGAATTCTGTGATCATACGCTTTTAAACGAATACGAATTTTTTGTTTTGCCATTATTTTCCCTCCTTCTCGCCTATTTTCTAGACATTCTCCACGAAAATTTTCCGTACACTCGCCATGGCAAAGCGGCCGGGTGTGTCGGTAACCTCTCGTTTCATCGCAGTCAAAGACCAACATTCAACATTATATACAATATAAATAGATTGTGCAAGTCTTTTAAGCAATTTAATTTTATTAATGCTAGTTTTTGTTTAACTTCTTTTATAATCCTGTATTAGTATATAAACCTTCCTATATAATTACAAATAATTTGATTGGCAATTTAATATGTTAGTCTCCAATCCTTGCATTGCGTTTGAGATTCTATAAACTTGCAGCTGCAAAATTTCTTCAAAAAAAAAAAAAAGACGTCCTTTGACGGCCTTTCTTAAAAGATATGAAGAATATAGATCAGGAAAACGTTGTCACACGATATGACGTTCTTAGTTTTCCTGAACTGCTTACGTCCCCATTTGCTTGTCGGGGCAGTTCAGGCGCTTACGCTTTTCTTTATTGTCCAGCTGCAGCGCCTTGCCCCTCTAGGTCAAATGGAAACCGACTGCGGTGGCTGAGGAACTGCCTCCTCGCCGTTCCCCATTTGCTTGTCGGGGCAGTTCAGGCGCTTACGCTTTTCTATTTATAGGATATATACTATTCCAAGCCAGCCAAAGATGACTAAGGGGATATTATATACAATAAAGGTCGGGACGCAAGTATCCCATATGTGATTATGCTGTCCATCTACATTTAGTCCAGCTGTTGGCCCCAAGGTTGAATCTGAAGCCGGTGATCCTGCATCCCCAAGTGCTCCAGCTGTTCCTATTAATGCAATAGTAGCCAGTGGACTTAATCCAAATTCCATAGCTAGTGGTACAAAGATAGCCGCAATTATGGGAATAGTTGCAAACGAAGAACCTATCCCTATCGTAACAACTAAACCTATAATTAGCATAATCAATACTGCTAAGCTTACATTCCCTCCTAAAACATCTGCTGTAGACTTTACTAAAGTATCAATATGCCCTGTTTCATTTATGACTGCTGCAAATCCATTTGCAGTAATCATAACAAACCCAACAAAAGCCATCATACGCATTCCCTCTGTGAGTAGCTGATCCGCTTCCTTCCATCTAAGTGCTCCAGTAACATACAGGACTGCAATACCAGCCAACGCTCCCGCAATCATGGAATCCGTTTCAACCTGTACAAACAATGCAGCTATCAAGGCTATCACAGTGAATACAATACTACTTTTTTTCACTTCAATTTCCAATCCCTCTATTGCGAGGTCTTCTTGTTTATAGCTTCGTGGTTTTCTGAAAAGAATAAAAGCCACTATTAAACCAAAAACCATTCCTAGAGCAGGTATAGCCATTGCTTTCGGTATATCCGATAAGGAGATGGTCAAACCAGCTAAGTTCATTTGTGTAGCCACAATGTCTTGATAAATTGCCCCATACCCATAAGGTAAAAACATATATGGAGTAATCAAACCAAAAGCTAAAATAGAAGCTATTAACCTTCTATCTATTTGAAGCATGTTAAGCACCTTTAAAATTGGGGGAACGAGTAAAGGAATAAATGCTATATGAATAGGAATAAGATTCTGTGAGAAAATAGCCATCATTAATAACAATAAAAAGATGAGCGCCTTAGCAAGGGTTCCTCTCGAAGAATCCCCTTTTCTTTTAACAAGCTTTAAAATAGCATTTACTAATAAATCAGGAATACCTGTTTTTGATATCGCTACTGCAAAACCTCCTAACAAACCATAACTAAGTGCTATAGTTGCCCCTGCTCCAAGCCCTCCGGTGAAGGATTTAATCGTTTCTGCTAGCGACATACCTGCAGAAAGTCCACCTACCAAAGCCCCTACTATTAAGGAAAAAACTACGTTAATGCGTATTAAACTCAAAACTAGCATAACTCCAACCGCAACTAAGACAGCATTCATATATCTCCACTCACTTTCGCGCACTAGATTACTAATATATGAAAGTTTATAATCTTTTACAAGGTATGTCAATAGTACAGCCTCTCTAACTCGATGGGAATTTGTACTTTATCCGGTAAACTTTCGGCTATCACTTTAGAATTAGATATTTATACCGATATTAATTGGAGAAATGTTACTTTAAAAAGGTAGATATACTCACCAAAAGGAGAGGTCTAATGGCATTCATGCTAAAAAAACGTCAACTAATTAATTTAACTGCTATAGCTCCCGTTAAACTTGATGTACAAGATTACCCTGATATTCAAAAACAAATCAACATGATCCATTTAAGCGAGGAAGATTTAACACTTATCTATCACCTACGCCCTTTTGCAGAAGATATTCTGGAAAAAACTGTTGTTAACTTCTATCATTCTATAGGGGAAGAGCCCAAACTGCTTTCTATTATTAATAACAACTCTAGCATTGAACGGTTAAAAACTACTTTGCATAGACACCTTTCTGAAATGTTTAGCGGTGTAATAAATAGCGATTATATAAAGCAACGCTATAAGATTGCCCAAGTCCATGTACGAATTGGCCTTGAACCAAAGTGGTATATGGCAGCCTTCGAAACACTTTATTATGAGTTTTCTCAATTAGCTCTTGAGCTAAACATTTCTACTAAGGAAAAAATCCAAGTACTTTCAGCAATTACGAAGCTACTTAACTTAGAGCAGCAGCTTGTATTAGAGGCTTATGAAATGGAAAATGAAAGGCTCCGTCAAAAGGTGAGAGAAAAGGAAGAAAAGATAAAAGTACAAGTAGTTGACGCCTCTGAAAATCTGGCAAATGTTAGTGAAGAGACTAGCTCATCTATTGCTTCACTTTGTACAAAAATTGAGGCGATAGAGGACTTTACCAAAAAAGGACTTTCCTTTGTTCTCGAAACCGAGGAGAAATCTCAGCAGGCAGAGCAGATAGTAAACGAACAAACTTACCAGATGAATTTAATAGATGGTAGCTTAAAAACACTTCAACAAAAAATGAATGATCTTCAACAATCATCAAATAAAATCAGAGAAGTCGTAGGATTAGTTACGTCTATTGCTAATCAGACAAATCTTTTAGCACTTAACGCGTCGATAGAAGCAGCCCATGCTGGAGATCGTGGAGTTGGATTTGCTGTAGTTGCTGCTGAGGTGAAAAAACTAGCGGAAGAAACCAAAAATGCCATCAGCAATGTAGAAGCATTAATAGAGGAGACTGACGATAAAATTATCGACATGAGCAGCTCTGTTGGAGAGATGAATCGCTTAATCGTGAATGGTAGTCAAACCTATGAACATGTTACAACTTCCTTCCATTCGATTACCTCTGCTATGACTGGTATTAAAGGGCAAAGCATGAAATCCAACGATGAAATCAATACTATCTCTCACATTATTTCAGAACTCAATGAAGCCGTACAGCGCATCTCTATCTCCTCTGATGAATTAAGAGATACTTCTTACGACTTATAATAAAAATCCTGATTTCCTTTTGGAAATCAGGATTTTCTTTATAAGGCATCCTCTACTACTTTGCGGTAATAACCAGCAGATAAAACAGCAAATATAGAGTAAAGCAATATATATATACCCATCGTTATTAGTAAAGGTGCAACGAGCTCTGTACCGAAGAGAATCCATCCTGATTTAACTGCAAAATAGCTGTGTGCTAAGCCTATTATAAGTGGGAATCCAAAGTTAAACAGCTGCTTACGTCGAATTCCTTTCATAATTTCATTTGTAGTGAAACCCATTTTCCTTAGAATAGTGTAGGTGCCTTTCTCTTCATCAGCTTCAGACATTTGCTTGAAATATAATATGCTGCCTGTCGTTATGAGAAATGCTAAACCTAAAAACCCAGTTATAAAGATCGTTAAACCTAATGAATCCAACATACCAAGTCGATAGCTTTCCTGAGATTCATAACTTACAGTGTTTGTAGCTAAATTATTGCCTGGAATCGGGACCTCCACTGATACCTTATTCTCTTTAAAAACTTCTTCTGCCTCTTTAATTTGGCTTTTATCGAGTAATTCCAGTCCAACAATCTTTTGGTTTTTATTTAAAGGATCTTGCAGTAGTTTTTGAAAATATTCATCTGCTAATACTACAGTAATAGCATTATAAGAATGATAATTTGGTACCAAGTATTCTTCTGAAACATCCGTAATAAATATTTCATCCGTTCCAGAGGAAGTAGTAAATTTAATTGGTTTCTGTGCTTCTATTCTTATATTTTCTGCACGCAAACTATCATAGCCGACAATATAGCCTTCTTCTGCTTTTAAATTAAGCTTTGGTAGCTTATCTTGTATGTCCTTCTGACTTACTACTTGAATTGTTAACTGGGTAGAAATATATGAATTTAAAGTAGCTTCTTTAACTAACAAAGAGCGAACATCGGCTTGAACAGCTAATAAATCCACATCATACCTCTTATATTTAATTCCTTCATTATCAAACTTCTCTATCAAATCAAAGCCAGTATCTTCATACATCACATAATCATATGGAACCTCTTCCTTAGATGTACTACCTGCCGAATAATAGGAGATGTAAGTTAAAGTTAGTACAGTAAGCGTTGTGGCTGACAAAATAGTAATAGTAGTAAGAGACATTGCATTGGATTTCATTCGATGCATAATCGTGGATAACGATAAAACATCTTGTATAGACATTAGTCCCTTTTTGCTTTTTCTTACTAAATTGAGAATGAGCGAGACCGAAAAACGGAATACAAAATATGTTCCTCCAACTGTTAAAGCAAGGATAGAAACCATTTTAAATAACAGCATATTTGCAGTAAGATTTGGATTGTTTAAATCTAATAATGAAGTAGATAAATAATATCCGTATCCAATAGCTACCAGTCCTACAAAACCTAAGAACATTTGGAAGGCATTAAACTTTTTGACCTTTTCATCTGCAACTACTGTTGTATTAATTAATGCTAATAGCGATACCCTTCTTATTCTGATAGCAGTTTGAACAATTACTACTACTAGTAATAGTAGAAAGACAAGTATAGTCATCAGAAGCGCATCAAAAGAAAAAGTTAACTCTACAAAGGCATCCTTCTCCAGTAATTTTAAAAGAATCATTACAAATACCCTTGATGTAACAAATCCAATAAGCACCCCCATAACGATTGCACTTAGCCAAAGGATTATATTTTCAATTGCTATTAATCTGGTTACGAGACCCTTTGACATGCCAACTAGCTGATACAATCCAATTTCTTTGCTACGTCTATTCATAAAAAGCTTATTAGCATATAGTACAAAGAAAACGACAATAAATAGAAGTAAATAGGAACCTGCCTGTAAGACAGCAGCAGACCTTCCATTACCAATTTCACTAGAAATGGTAGGATTATATTGTAAGGTAACAAAGGAATAATATAATGAAACACTGAAAACTAAAGCAAAAACATATAGATAATAATTCTTTATATTTTTTTTCATGCTTCTTAAAACTAGTTGATTAAGCGTCATATCCATCACCACTTAGTAAACCTTGTGTATTCATAATTTCTTGAAAGAATTGTTTGCGATCCTTCTCACCTTTATAGAGCTCCGAGTATATTTGGCCATCTTTTAAGAATAGAACACGTGAGCAAAAGCTAGCTGCAGCAGAATCATGCGTTACCATCATAATAGTGACCTTCTTTTCTTTATTTATTTTTTCAAGATTACTTAGTAATGCAGTAGCTGATTTGGAATCCAAAGCTCCCGTTGGTTCATCAGCAAATACAATAGAAGGATTCCCAACTAGTGCTCTAGCTGCTGATGTTCTTTGCTTTTGTCCTCCGGATATCTCGTTAGGATATTTGTTTAGAATATCACTGATTCCTAAAAGAGATGTAATTTCCTGTATTTTCTTCTCCCCTTCACTCTTAGAGGTTTTACCAACAGATAAGGGAAGATATATATTTTCTTTCACTGTTAGAGTATCTAACAAATTATAGTCTTGAAAGATAAAGCCAAGTTGTTCTCTTCGGAAACTGGATAGCTTTTGTTCCTTCATTTTTTGAAGATTGTGGTTGTTAATCTCTACCATCCCTGAAGTAACGCTATCAATGGATGCTAAAACGTTTAAAAGAGTTGTTTTCCCGGAACCTGATGGACCCATAATACCGACAAACTCTCCTTCTCTTACTTCTAAATCTATATCTTTTAACACTTCCTGTGTATTTAACTTTTTTCCAAATACTTTTTTAACCTTTCGACCTCGTAAAATAATCATGGTCTACCTCCTACGTTTTATTATCTTCATTTTACCTACTAATCCTTAGAAAATCGTTTGTTTTAGGTGACAAATAAAGAAAGCAGATGACAATTTTGTCACCTACCTATTATTTGTAGTATTTCATTTTGTGTTGAAAAATGTAATGAGAAGGTAGATCCATGATTTGGCTCCGAAACAACACTTATCCTTATCCCAATTTTTTCTGCTGAATTTTTAGCTAAGTAGAGACCCATCCCAGTGGAGGCAGCACTCTCTCTTCCCACTCTACCAGTAAATGATTTCTCGAAAATTCTCGGGAGATCAGCTTGAGATATACCAACACCCTCATCTTGAATAGAAAGGACAAGATGACCAGAGCTATCTGTAGATGTAAAGATCCTTATTTCTTTATTTTCTTTGCTATATTTCACTGCATTCGATATTATCTGCCTTAAAATGAAAGCGAGCCATTTCTGATCAGTCAGAATTACTTTATCAATATCCCTAAATTCAAACCCGATATTTCGTTGTATACACCAAGGCTTAAGCTCTTTTATTTCTTGAAAAATTACTTTTTGTAAATTTACTTCTTCTATTACGTTATCCTTTTCAATAAACGGAAGACGAGTTTTATGGAGCTGTTGATCTAATAGCATATGGATTCTAAGCCATTCCACTTCTAATTGTTTCTTAAGTGTAATATTTTCTACGTTATCTATCATTAGCTTCATACTTGTTAAAGGAGTCTTCATCTCATGTATCCATGATAGAATTTGATCCTTCTCCTCAAGAAAACCTATCTTTGAATCATTGAGTTCTTGTTTTCCTAATAACATTAACTCTTGAAACTCTTCTATAATCATCTTTTCAAAGGTGGATTGGCCATTAGGTAGTCTAGCTATTAGCTGATCGAAAGTCGATTCCCCTTGATTTACCTTTAGTACATTTTTTATAAATTTTGTTTCCCGAAAAAACCTCCATAAAAAAAATACTAAAAATAATGAAAGACTAACACTGTTCATATATAGAAGGGACGTGTTAGTAAAGTTTATATCTATTGATAGAAGAAAATTAAGCCAAAGCAGAAAAAGAATAAAAAAGAGTATCCAAGCAACTCTTTCTTTTACATATAATAAAAATAGCCTCATAGCTCCTCCTTTGTAACTGCTATATAACCTAGCCCTTTCTTTGTTAAAATTACTTCTTCCATACCAATCTGTTCAAGCTTTAAACGCAATCTGTTCACGTTTACAGAAAGCGTGTTATCATTTACAAACTTTTCGTCATCCCATAACTTTCTCATCAATTCATCTCTAGAAACAATTTTATCGATAGATTGAACTAATACTCTAAGAATGAACAACTCGTTTTTCGTAAGCTCTATTTCTTGTTCACCGTGTGAAATAGTACTTCTTGAATAATCTATTACAGCCCCATTCCAATGTACAATATCTGACTGTTCCTCACTATAATCGTAAGTTCTTCTTAATATAGCCTGTACTTTTGCTAATAATACTTCCATATTAAACGGCTTTTGAACAAAATCATCCGCACCCAGCTGCATTGCCATGACCATATCCATTGGATGATCTCTAGAAGAAAGAAAAATAATTGGTACCTTTGAGTGCCTACGAATCTCTCGACACCAATGAAATCCATCATATGCTGGAAGCTGTATATCAATAATTACTAACTCAGGTTTCTGTTCCAAAAATGTAGGAAGCACTTGTTGGAAATCCGGAGGACCAATTACCTCAAAGGACCATAGGTGAAATTTTTCTTTAATAAGATTAAATATAGAGACATCATCTTCAATGATAAGAATTTTTCGCATTTCCTTACCTCCTTTATCACAGTGTACACAAATTTAGCTTTAAGAAAAACATTTACACTATAAATTATGAATAATTACTTGTTTAAGCTGATGTGTCAGTAAATAATTCTTAACGAAAAAAAACCATCTCGTCGTCACGAGATGGTTTTTGTTAATATTATAGATTACTTAGTGATAGTAGCAACTACACCAGCGCCTACAGTACGTCCACCCTCACGGATAGAGAATTTAGTACCTTCTTCGATAGCGATTGGAGAGATTAGAGAAACAGTCATTTCGATGTTATCTCCAGGCATAACCATTTCTACGCCTTCTGGTAAGTTACAAACACCAGTTACGTCAGTTGTACGGAAGTAGAACTGAGGACGGTAGTTTGAGAAGAATGGAGTATGACGTCCACCCTCTTCTTTTGATAATACATAAACTTCAGCTTTGAAGTCTGTATGTGGAGTGATTGAACCTGGTTTAGCTAAAACTTGACCACGTTGAATTTCTTCACGAGAAACCCCACGAAGAAGAGCACCAATGTTGTCTCCAGCTTCTGCATAGTCAAGAAGTTTACGGAACATTTCTACACCAGTTACAGTAGTAGATTTAGCTTCTTCAGTAATACCGATGATGTCTACAACGTCACCGATTTTAACTTGTCCACGCTCAACACGTCCTGTAGCAACTGTACCACGACCAGTGATTGAGAATACATCCTCAACTGGCATCATGAATGGTTTGTCAGTTTGACGTTCTGGAGTTGGGATATAGCTATCTACAGCGTCCATTAATTCAACGATTTTTTCTTCCCATTCTGGCTCTCCTTCAAGAGCTTTAAGAGCAGAACCTTTGATTACTGGAATGTCGTCGCCTGGGAAATCGTATTCAGAAAGAAGGTCACGAACTTCCATTTCAACTAATTCTAATAATTCTTCGTCGTCAACCATATCACATTTGTTCATGAATACAACTAGGTATGGAACACCTACTTGTTTAGATAAAAGGATGTGTTCACGAGTTTGTGGCATTGGGCCATCAGCAGCAGATACTACTAAGATCCCGCCGTCCATTTGAGCAGCACCTGTGATCATGTTTTTAACATAGTCAGCATGTCCTGGGCAGTCTACGTGAGCGTAGTGACGAGTTTCAGTTTCATACTCAACGTGAGAAGTGTTGATTGTGATTCCGCGCTCTTTTTCTTCAGGAGCGTTATCGATATCAGCGTATGATTTAGCTACTCCACCCATTTTTTTAGAAAGAACTGTAGCGATTGCAGCAGTTAAAGTTGTTTTACCATGGTCAACGTGTCCGATTGTACCAACGTTAGCATGTGTTTTGGAACGGTCAAATTTTTCTTTAGCCATTAGAGAAATCCTCCTCAGTAATTGTTAGTTTTTTTTATGATAAAAGATAGGGACATGTAGTCCCTATAATTCATACACTACAAGAAAGTTATACTTGATTCAAGATGAAATTACAATTATTCACCTTTGTGCTTTTTGATAATTTCTTCAGCAATTGATTTTGGAACATCTTCATAGTGATCAAATACCATCGAGAATACTCCACGACCTTGTGTATTTGAACGTAATGACGTTGCATATCCAAACATTTCAGCAAGTGGAACCATAGCACGTACTACTTGTGCGTTACCACGAGCGTCCATACCTTCAACGCGTCCACGACGAGATGTGATATCACCCATGATGTCTCCTAAATATTCTTCAGGAATAACAACTTCTACCTTCATGATTGGCTCAAGAAGTGCTGGGTTTACTTTAGAAACTGCATTTTTCAATGCCATAGATGCTGCGATTTTAAATGCCATCTCATTCGAGTCAACATCATGATATGATCCGTCGAATAATTTAGCTTTAATATCGATTAATGGGAATCCAGCGATTACACCATTGTCTAGAGAGTCACGAAGACCTGCTTCAACAGCTGGAATGTATTCACGTGGTACTACACCACCAACGATAGCATTTTCAAATTCAAAGCCTTTTCCTTCTTCGTTTGGAGAGAACTCGATCCAAACGTGTCCGAATTGACCACGACCACCAGATTGGCGAACGAATTTACCTTCAACTTGAGCCGAAGAACGGAAAGTTTCACGGTAAGATACTTGAGGAGCACCTACATTAGCTTCTACTTTGAATTCACGACGCATACGGTCAACAAGAATATCAAGGTGAAGTTCACCCATACCAGCGATGATTACTTGACCAGTTTCTTGATCAGTGTGTACGCGGAATGTTGGATCTTCTTCAGCTAATTTTTGTAGAGCTTGACCCATTTTATCTTGGTCAGCTTTCGTTTTTGGTTCTACTGAAAGTGAGATAACTGGCTCTGGGAATTCCATAGACTCTAGGATTACTAGAGCTTTTTCATCACAAAGTGTATCACCAGTAGTTGTATCTTTTAAGCCTACAGCTGCAGCGATATCTCCAGCGTAAACTTGTGAGATTTCTTCACGAGAGTTAGCATGCATTTGTAGGATACGACCTACACGCTCACGCTTACCTTTAGTAGAGTTTTGAACGTAAGAACCTGCTTGAAGAGTACCAGAATACACGCGGAAGAAAGTTAATTTACCAACGTAAGGGTCAGTCATAACTTTAAACGCTAATGCAGAGAATGGTTCTGAATCGTCAGAATGACGTTCTACTTCTTCTTCTGAATCTGGATCGATACCTTTCATAGCTGGAATATCTAATGGTGATGGAAGGTATGCAACTACAGCATCAAGAACTTTTTGAACACCTTTGTTTTTGAATGCAGTACCACAAACTACTGGGTAGAATTCTACGTTAAGGGTACCTTTACGGATACCAGCAACTAATTCTTCGTTTGTAACTTCTTCTCCACCAAGATACTTTTCCATTAAATCTTCATCAAGCTCAGCTACCGCTTCAACTAATTTTTCACGGTATTCTTCAGCTTGTGCTTTATATTCTTCTGGAATTTCAACTTCTTGGATATCAGTACCTAAGTCATTACCGTATACTGTTGCTTTCATTGTCACAAGGTCAATGATTCCGCTAAATTCATCTTCAGCACCAATTGGTAATTGAATTGGATGAGCGTTAGCTTGTAAACGGTCACGAAGAGTTCCTACAGAATATAGGAAATCTGCACCTGTTTTATCCATTTTGTTTACGAAAACAATACGTGGTACGCCATAAGTTGTAGCTTGACGCCATACTGTTTCTGTTTGTGGTTCAACACCAGATTGAGCATCTAGTACTGTAACCGCACCATCAAGTACACGAAGTGAACGTTCAACTTCAACAGTGAAGTCTACGTGACCTGGTGTATCAATAATGTTTACACGGTGATTATCCCAAGCAGCTGTTGTCGCAGCAGAAGTGATAGTGATACCACGTTCTTGCTCTTGCTCCATCCAGTCCATTTGTGAAGCACCCTCATGAGTTTCCCCAATTTTGTGGATTTTACCAGTGTAGTATAGAATACGCTCCGTAGTAGTCGTTTTACCAGCATCGATGTGAGCCATGATACCGATATTACGTGTTTTTTCTAAGGAGAACTCTCTAGCCATATTGTATTTCTCCTTCCAATTTCGGATTAGAGTATGATTGTTTTAAAATCTTACCAACGATAGTGAGCAAATGCTTTGTTAGCTTCCGCCATTTTATGCATATCTTCACGTTTCTTAACTGAAGCACCAGTATTGTTAGATGCATCAAGGATTTCATTAGCTAAACGCTCTTCCATAGTTTTTTCTCCACGAAGACGTGAATAGTTTACTAGGTAGCGAAGACCTAAAGTAGAACGACGGTCAGGACGTACTTCAACCGGTACTTGGTAGTTAGCACCACCAACACGACGAGCACGTACTTCAAGTACTGGCATAATGTTGTTTAATGCAGCTTCGAATACTTCTAAAGCATCTTTACCAGAACGTTCTTTTACTAAATCAAACGCTCCGTATAGGATTTTTTGAGAAGTACCTCTTTTACCATCAATCATCATTTTATTAATTAAACGAGTTACTAGTTTCGAATTATAAATTGGATCTGGTAACACGTCACGTTTGGAAACAGGACCTTTACGAGGCATGTGTTTTCCTCCTTTCGACGAATGTCAATTTAATAAATATTTTATTTTTTAACTTTTGGGCGTTTTGCTCCGTATAATGAACGGCTTTGCATACGACCATTAACTCCAGCAGTGTCAAGAGCTCCACGTACGATATGGTAACGTACCCCTGGTAAGTCTTTTACACGTCCTCCACGGATAAGTACAACACTATGTTCTTGTAGGTTGTGACCTTCACCCGGAATATAAGCAGTAACCTCTAACGTATTTGTTAAACGTACACGCGCATATTTACGAAGTGCTGAGTTTGGTTTTTTAGGCGTCATAGTACCAACACGAGTACATACCCCACGTTTTTGTGGAGAGTTAAGGTTTGTAGCAGACTTTTTAAAGCTGTTATAACCTTTTCCTAATGCTGGAGACTTAGATTTCGTGATGTTGGATTTACGAGGCTTACGTACCAATTGGTTAATTGTAGGCATCGATTATTCCTCCCTTCGTTTATGTTGTTTAATACCACACATCCAGGTGGTTCATTTTTTGGGTAAAAACAAAGTCTTTGTGCTTTTTACACAAAAACTGTTACACAGCAATAGCCACTACAGACGCGCTTATGCGCAATCCACAGGCTCTACCAAGTTCTAATTTAGACTCAACATAGTGAACAATCACATTTTTTTCTTGTGCTGCGGATCTAGCTAGATCAATGATTCTATCTTCTACGTCAAGCGCTATATAAACTTCACTTACAAGCCCATTATTCATTGCTTTTACTGCTTGCTTTGTACCTATGATTGTTTTTTTTGCTTGTTTTACTTTTTCATAAGACATTTTCATATCCTCCAAAGCGACAAGTCTTATAACTATCAACCTTAAACATATTATCATTCCTTGAAAAAAGTGTCAACACTTAACATTAAAATATTAGGGAAAAACGTTTGTTTTCCCCTAATATTCTTTTTTATTCAGCGCTTACTGCTTCTTTCTCTGAATCAGCTTCGTTAGTAGTAATTTGGATTTGACGATAGCGTTGCATACCAGTACCAGCAGGAACTAGTTTACCGATAATTACGTTCTCTTTCAATCCAAGTAACTCATCACGTTTACCTTTAATAGCAGCATCTGTAAGAACACGAGTCGTTTCTTGGAACGATGCAGCTGATAGGAATGATTCTGTTTCAAGAGAAGCTTTTGTAATACCTAGGATTACTGGGCGACAAGTAGCAGGAATTTTACCATGGAGAACTGCTTCTCTGTTCGCTTCAGCAAATTGGTGAATGTCAAGAAGTGATCCTGGAAGTAAATCAGTTTCTCCAGCTTCAATAACACGTACTTTTCGAAGCATTTGACGAACCATTACTTCGATATGTTTATCACCAATTTCTACCCCTTGCATACGGTAAACTTTTTGTACTTCTTTTAATAAGTACTCTTGAACAGTTGATACGTCTTTTACTTTTAGTAGCTCTTTCGGGTCTACAGAACCCTCTGTTAATACTTGACCACGTTCCATTACGTCATTTACAGAAACTTTTAGACGAGCGTTGTATGGAGCAAGATATTTACGAGTTTCTACATTACCTTGGATAGTAATCTCTTTCTGGCCTTCTCTAATTTCATCAATTTCTGTAACTGTACCAGAGATTTCTGAGATAACAGCTTGCCCTTTAGGATTACGAGCTTCAAATATTTCTTGGATACGCGGAAGACCTTGTGTAATGTCATCTCCGGCAACCCCACCTGTATGGAATGTACGCATTGTTAACTGAGTACCTGGTTCTCCGATAGATTGAGCAGCGATAATTCCAACCGCTTCTCCAACTTCTACGTTATCTCCAGTTGCTAAGTTTAAGCCGTAACATTTTTTACATACACCATGTTTTGTGTTACACGTAAATGCAGAGCGAATTGTTAACTGCTCGATACCTGCATCCTCTATAGCACGAGCTATATCCTGTGTGATTAATCCGTCTCTTGCTAGAATCAATTCACCAGTCACAGGGTGATAAATTGTTTTCTTCGTATGACGACCTACAATACGCTCACCAAATTCCTCGATTACCTCGGAACCTTCCATAAGAGAGCCAATTAATAGACCGCGATCCGTTCCACAATCATCTTCACGAACAATAACATCTTGCGCTACGTCTACCAGACGACGAGTTAGGTAACCTGAATCGGCTGTTTTTAATGCAGTATCGGCAAGACCTTTACGAGCACCATGTGTAGAGATGAAGTATTCAAGGACTGTTAACCCTTCACGGAATGAAGACTTGATCGGAAGTTCGATAATACGACCAGCCGGGTTGGCCATCAGTCCACGCATACCTGCAAGCTGAGTAAAGTTAGATGCATTACCACGGGCACCAGAATCACTCATCATGAAGATAGGGTTCATGTTATCTAACGATTTCATTAGTTTCTCTTGAATTATTTCTTTCGCCTTACTCCATTGTGCGATAACACTTGCGTAACGCTCCTCTTCCGTTATTAAACCACGACGGAATTGTTTCATTACTTTATCTACTTTTCCTTGAGCTTCCTCTAAAATCTCGCCTTTATCTGGAAGAACGACGATGTCAGAAATACCAATTGTGATACCAGCTTTAGTTGAGTATCTAAATCCTAGCGCTTTCATACGGTCAAGCATTTTAGATGTTTCAGTAATGTGGAAACGTTTAAATACTTCAGCAATAATATTACCAAGTATTTTCTTTTTGAACGGTTGAACTAAGTCCATCGATTCAATGTGTTTCTTCACATCCGAAGTTGTAGTAACGAAATATTTTTCAGGTGTTTCCACTTGAAGGTTGAAATCTGTCGGTTCATTGATATATGGGAACGTTTCAGGAAGTATTTCGTTAAAGATTACTTTACCAACAGTAGTAACCAACCACATCTTGTTTTGTTCTTCTGTAAATGTTGGGTTATTTAAAGATGATGCTGCAATTGCAATACGAGTGTGTAAATGCACATGACCTGTATTGTAAGCAATTAATACTTCTTCTGGTCCATAGAAAGTTGATCCTTCACCAGTCGCACCTTTACGCTCAAGAGTTAAGTAATAGTTACCTAATACCATATCTTGAGATGGTGTAACTACTGGTTTTCCATCTTTCGGATTCAGAATGTTTTGAGCAGCTAACATCAATAGACGCGCTTCCGCTTGTGCTTCCGAAGATAGAGGTACATGAACCGCCATTTGGTCACCATCGAAGTCAGCGTTGTACGCTGTACAAACTAATGGATGAAGACGAATTGCACGACCTTCTACTAGTGTCGGTTCAAACGCTTGAATACCTAGACGGTGAAGAGTAGGTGCGCGGTTTAGTAGTACCGGATGTTCTTTAATCACATCTTCTAGTACATCCCATACCTCTGAGTGCATACGCTCAATTTTACGTTTAGCACTTTTAATGTTATGTGCTAAACCACGTTCAACTAGTTCTTTCATTACAAATGGTTTGAATAATTCAATTGCCATTTCTTTTGGAAGTCCACATTGATACATTTTTAAATTTGGTCCTACTACGATAACGGAACGACCAGAATAGTCTACACGTTTACCAAGTAAGTTTTGACGGAAACGACCTTGTTTCCCTTTTAACATGTGAGATAGCGATTTTAATGGACGGTTACCTGGCCCAGTTACTGGACGGCCACGACGACCATTATCAATTAATGCATCCACGGCTTCTTGTAACATACGTTTTTCGTTTTGAACGATAATGCTAGGAGCACCAAGGTCTAATAAACGTTTTAAACGGTTGTTACGGTTGATAACACGACGATACAAGTCATTTAGATCTGAAGTGGCAAAACGACCACCGTCTAATTGAACCATTGGACGTAATTCTGGTGGAATTACCGGAAGTACATCTAAAATCATCCAATCTGGTTTGTTACCAGAGTTACGGAACGATTCTACTACCTCTAAACGTTTAATCGCACGTGTGCGACGTTGTCCTTGAGCAGTTTTCAATTCTTCTTTTAGACTTTCTGTTTCACTTTCAAGGTCTATTTCTTGTAATAAACGTTTAATAGCTTCTGCACCCATAGCAGCCTGGAACTTTGTACCAAACTTATCGCGGTATGCGCGGTATTCTTTCTCGGAAAGTAATTGTTTCTTTTCAAGCGGCGTATCGGCAGGTTCAATAACTACATAAGATGCAAAATAAATTACTTCCTCTAAAGATCTTGGAGACATATCTAAGATAAGACCCATACGGCTTGGAATACCCTTGAAGTACCAAATATGCGATACAGGAGCTGCCAATTCGATGTGTCCCATACGTTCTCGGCGAACTTTTGAACGAGTTACCTCTACTCCACAACGGTCACAAACTACACCTTTATAGCGTACTCGTTTGTATTTTCCGCAGTGACATTCCCAGTCCTTTGTAGGACCGAAGATTCGCTCACAGAATAAACCATCTTTTTCTGGTTTTAATGTACGATAGTTGATTGTTTCAGGTTTTTTAACTTCCCCATAAGACCAAGAGCGGATTTTATCAGGTGAAGCTAAACCTATTTTCATATACTCAAAATTATTAACGTCTATCAAGGAGCCTACCTCCCTTTAGTCTTGTGTCTTTTAAAAAGACTTTCCAAGTAGCTCTGCATTTTGTGCATTTTGTGCATTTTCATACTGAAATTCGGACAGGTATCACCTGTCCGAGTTTTCTATTTCTTTAAATCTTTTATAAACGGCTTATGCCGATCTACAAAGTCTTTGCTTATTCTAAGTTTCCAACAGGCTCTTCTTCACCAGCTAATGGTAGAAGTCCTAGAGCATCTGCTGCTGGGATATCGTCGTCTTCATCTAAATCACGAAGCTCGATTTCCTCTTCATCGATTGTTAGCATCTTAACATCCATACCTAAACTTTGTAATTCCTTAATCAATACTTTGAATGACTCAGGAACACCTGGTTCTGGAACGCTTTCTCCTTTGACGATTGCTTCGTATGTTTTCACACGACCTACTACATCATCGGATTTAACTGTTAAGATTTCTTGTAACGTATAAGCTGCACCATAGGCCTCAAGTGCCCATACCTCCATCTCACCGAAACGTTGTCCACCAAATTGTGCTTTACCACCAAGAGGTTGTTGTGTAACTAATGAGTAAGGTCCAGTTGAACGTGCGTGAAGTTTATCGTCAACCATGTGGGCAAGCTTGATCATATACATAACCCCAACGGAAACACGGTTATCAAATGGTTCACCAGATCTTCCGTCATAAAGCGTTGTTTTCCCATCACGGTTCAAACCAGCTTCTTCCATCGTATTCCAAACATCTTCTTCATTGGCACCATCAAATACCGGTGAAGCCATATGAATTCCTAAAATTCTAGAAGCCATACCTAAGTGCAACTCTAAAACTTGCCCGATGTTCATACGTGATGGTACCCCAAGTGGGTTTAACATGATATCCACTGGCGTGCCATCTGGAAGGAATGGCATATCTTCTTCCGGAAGGATACGAGAGATAACCCCTTTGTTACCATGTCGTCCGGCCATTTTATCCCCTACAGAGATTTTACGTTTTTGAACGATATAGGCACGGACTAACTGATTAACTCCAGGAGATAATTCATCTCCATCTTCACGATTAAATACTTTAACATCTAACACGATACCACCAGCACCATGAGGTACACGTAGAGAAGTATCACGTACTTCACGAGCCTTCTCTCCAAAGATTGCATGAAGAAGTCTTTCCTCTGCTGTAAGCTCTGTAACTCCTTTAGGTGTTACTTTACCTACCAGAATATCTCCATCACGTACCTCTGCACCAATACGGATAATTCCTCGGTCATCTAAGTTGCGTAATGCATCTTCACCAACGTTAGGAATATCTCTCGTAATTTCTTCAGGTCCTAGCTTTGTATCACGTGATTCAGATTCATACTCTTCAATATGAACTGATGTATAGACATCGTCTTTCACAAGACGTTCACTCATGATTACAGCATCCTCGTAGTTATATCCATCCCATGTCATGAAGGCAACTAAAACGTTACGACCTAACGCAAGTTCTCCTTTGTCCATAGATGGTCCATCTGCAAGAATATCAAGAGGTTTTACTCTATCTCCAACTTTTACGATTGGACGTTGGTTGATAGATGTACCATGATTCGAGCGTTCAAACTTATGAACTTTATAAGTAGTAAGGTCACCCATTACTTCTTTTCCATCCACCGTCTCAACACGACGAACACGAATTTCTTTTGCTTCTACATGCTCTACAATACCGTGGTACTTAGCAATAACAGCGGCACCTGAGTCACGAGCATTTACGTGTTCCATACCGGTTCCCACAAAAGGAGCTTCTGGGTTTAATAAAGGAACAGCTTGTCGTTGCATGTTCGCACCCATTAGTGCACGGTTAGAGTCATCATTTTCTAAGAACGGAATACATGCTGTCGCAGCTGAAACTACCTGTTTCGGCGATACATCCATGTAATCAATTTGATTTCTTCTAAATACCGTGTTATCTCCTCGGAAACGGCCAACCACTTCTTCATTTAGAAACGCACCTTCTTCAGATAAAGGAGAGTTAGCTTGCGCCACAACATAGTTGTCCTCTTCATCTGCTGTTAGGTAGTCAATACGTGAAGTTACAAGACCAGTTTCAGGATCTACTCGACGATAAGGAGTTTCGATAAAGCCAAATTTGTTCACTTTTGCAAAACTAGAAAGTGAGTTAATTAATCCAATGTTTGGACCTTCAGGAGTTTCAATCGGGCACATACGACCATAGTGAGAATAGTGAACGTCACGCACTTCAAATCCTGCACGTTCACGAGTAAGACCACCAGGTCCTAAAGCAGATAGACGGCGCTTATGTGTCAGTTCAGCTAATGGATTTGTTTGATCCATGAACTGAGATAACTGTGAACTACCGAAAAATTCCTTAATAGATGCAATAACTGGACGAATATTTATTAATTGTTGTGGAACAATTGCTTGTGTATCGTTAATTGACATACGTTCTCGAACTACACGCTCCATACGAGACAAACCAATACGGAATTGATTTTGAAGAAGTTCTCCTACTGAACGTAAACGACGGTTACCAAGATGATCTATGTCATCAGTGTTTCCAACGTTAAACAATAGGTTAAAGAAATAACCAATAGATGCAACGATGTCAGCTGGAGTAATATTTTTAACTTCATTATCCACGTAAGCGTTACTAATAACGTTAATTTCTTTTTGTTCTTCATCATTTGGTGCATAAATTTTAATCGATTGAACCGTAATGTTATCTTCGAGTACTCCACCTACTGTCGTGAAGGTTTTGAATCCAATACCATTCTCTAAGTAAGGAATAATACGATCTAAAACTCTACGATCGATTAATGTACCAGCTTCCACTAGAATTTCACCAGTTTCTGGATCAGCTAATGTTTCTGCTACTGTTTGATTAAATAGTCGATTTTTAATATGCAATTTTTTGTTCATTTTGTAACGACCAACGTTCGCTAAATCATAGCGTTTTGCGTCAAAGAAGCGAGAATATAGTAAGCTCTTTGCACTTTCGATCGTTGGTGGTTCACCAGGACGTAAACGCTCATAGATTTCTAAAAGGGCCTTTTCAGCAGTTTCTGTGTTGTCCTTTTCAAGCGTGTTACGTAAATATTCGTTATCACCGATTAAATCGATGATTTCTTGATCTGTGCCGAAGCCTAATGCGCGAAGCAAAACAGTCACTGGTAATTTACGAGTACGGTCAATACGAACATAAACTACGTCTTTTGCGTCAATTTCATATTCTAACCAAGCACCACGGTTTGGAATCACTGTTGCTCCAAAACCTTTTTTACCGTTTTTGTCTGTTTTGTCATGGAAGTAAACACTTGGTGAACGGACTAGCTGAGATACAATTACACGTTCAGCACCATTGATAACAAAAGTACCAGTCTCCGTCATTAATGGGAAGTCTCCCATGAATACGTCCTGTTCTTTCACTTCATCCGTTTCTTTGTTGTGGAGACGTACTTTTACGCGAAGTGGTGCTGCGTATGTTGCGTCACGTTCTTTAGATTCATCGACTGAATACTTTGGATCATTCAAACTATAGTCGACAAATTCAAGTGATAGATTGCCTGTAAAATCCTCGATTGGCGAAATGTCCTTAAACATTTCACGTAAACCTTCCTCAAGGAACCATTCGTAAGATGCAGTTTGAATCTCAATCAGATTCGGAAGCTCTAGCACCTCACTAATACGCGCAAAGCTTCTGCGCTGGCGGTGTTGTCCGTACTGAACTAGTTGACCTGTCAACTCATTCACCCCTCAATAAAGCGATATTAGGTCTTTTCGATATTCATATTTTGTTGTATGATATCGAAAGACAAAAAGAAAACGAGTTCTAAAAGAGCTCATTTTCGATTAACCAAAACTTTTTCTAGGCCAGTATACCCATTCAGAATAAACTTTATTCAAAAGGGCATACGTCCTCAAAATAATATTTTTGCATTTTATTATAATATCATAGCGAATTTGTCAAGTCAATCTTTTGTAGCCTTGATAATCCAATAGCCTTTTTCTTTGTTGACAACTTCCACTTGACCAAAAATCTCTTCTAAATAACTAAAAGTAGATGGTGCCCCTTGTTTCTTTTGAATCACAACCCACAATTCTCCCTCTGAAACTAACTTTTCAAATGATTCTTTATAAAAACGAAAAATCGTTTCTTTACCAGCGCGAATAGGTGGATTTGTAACTATAGCCGCAAAGTTTGCAGTTGTAACTGCTGACAACCCATCACTTTCATAGATTCGTACATTTTGTATCCCGTTACCCGCAGCATTCTTTTCTGCAAGTTGGATTGCACGTGTGTTAACATCTATTAGATGAACTGTTCTATCTTTCAATGATTTCGCCAAGGATAGACCAATCGGCCCATAACCGCAACCAACATCTAAAATATCTCCTGTTACTTGAGGTTCCTTGAAAGCATCGATCAATACACGGGAGCCAAAATCTACTTCGCTTTTACTAAATACACCAGCATCTGTTTCAAATCGAAAGTTATTCCCCAGTAATATAAAATTCCAATGACGCGGTTTACTTTCTGTTTGAGGTTTTCTTGAATAATAATGTTCAGACACCGTAAGCCCTCCACAATACATACGAAGAAAAGCCCGTCGTTAACTGACGAGCTTTTTTCTTCGAAATGCACAAAAATTACTTAAGTTCTACGCTTGCTCCAACTTCTTCAAGTTGTGCTTTCATAGCTTCTGCATCTTCTTTAGATACGCCTTCTTTAAGTGCTTTTGGAGCGTTGTCTACTACTTCTTTAGCTTCTTTCAAGCCAAGACCAGTGATTTCACGAACAACTTTGATAACTTTGATTTTTTGGTCTCCTGCAGATGTAAGAACTACGTCAAAATCAGTTTTTTCTTCAGCTGCTGCTGCGCCGCCACCTGCTGCTACTGCTACAGGAGCTGCTGCTGTTACACCAAATTCTTCTTCGATTGCTTTTACTAAATCGTTTAATTCTAGAACTGTCATAGCTTTGATAGCTTCTAAGATTTGCTCTTTATTCATTATAATTTCCTCCTAATTGGATAATGTTTTATTGTTTGCGATCAGGCCGCAGAAGTGTTAGTGCGTATTAAATTACGCGCCTTGTTCTTCTTTTTGTTCTGCAACAGCTTTTGTTGCAAGTGCGAAGTTGCGCACTGGAGCTTGAAGTACAGATAGAAGCATAGAAAGTAGTCCTTCGCGAGATGGAAGTTCCGCTAATGCTTTAACGTCTTCAGCTGAAGATACGTTACCTTCGATGATACCAGCTTTAATTTCAAGCTGTTCATTCTTTTTAGCAAAATCATTGATGATTTTTGCAGGTGCAATTACATCTTCGTTAGAAAATGCGATCGCGTTAGGTCCTACTAGGAATTCATTAATTCCGTCAACCCCAACAGTTTCAGTAGCACGACGTGTAAGTGAGTTTTTATAAACTTTAAATTCCACGCCAGCTTCACGAAGCTGTTTACGTAATTCCGTTACTTGAGCAACATTTAACCCACGGTAGTCAACTACAACTACAGAGGCAGCAGCTTTAAATTTCTCTGCAATGTCTTGTACAAGCACTTTTTTCGTTTCAATTGCTTTGCTCATTTTGGCACCTCCTATAAGAATTGGCCACTTATACCGACAAAAGAAAAGCCTCTGTTCTACAAGTAGACACAGAGGCAGAAAGTCATCTTCTAAATTAGAATTTGATATTTCATGTCCTCGGTAGGATTTTTAAGCGACAAGTCGCTCCTACTGTCTTCGGTACAAATGTATATTTCACAACAGAAGCTATATTAACAAATATAACTTAGGCTGTCAATAATTATTTTACTGATTGTGCATCAACTTTAATAGCAGGTCCCATTGTAGTAGTTACATTTACAGATTTCATGTAAATACCTTTTGCAGCAGCTGGTTTAGCTTTTTGCACTACATCGAATACAGCTAAGAAGTTTTCAACCAATTTGTCGTCTTCGAAAGAAACTTTACCGATAGGAGCATGAATAATCCCTGTTTTGTCAGCGCGATATTCTACTTTACCAGCTTTAATTTCTTGAACTGCTTTTGTTACATCAAATGTAACTGTACCAGTTTTAGGGTTAGGCATTAAACCTTTAGGCCCTAATACACGACCGATTTTACCAACTTCACCCATCATGTCTGGAGTAGCTACGATAACATCGAAGTCAAACCATCCTTGTTGAATTTTAGTGATATAATCTGCGTCGCCTACATAGTCTGCACCAGCAGCTTCAGCTTCTTTTAACTTATCGCCTTTAGCAAATACTAAAACGCGTTGAGTTTTACCAGTACCGTTTGGAAGCACTACTGCCCCACGGATTTGTTGGTCGTTTTTACGAGTGTCGATTCCAAGACGGAAAGCAACTTCTACTGTCGCATCAAAATTAACTGTGCTTGTCTTTTTTGCAAGCTCAATTGCTTCTTTAGCGGAGTATAATGTATTTTTGTCTACTAATTTAGCAGCTTCTTGTAATTTTTTACCTTTGTTAGCCATTTAAAATGTCCTCCTCGAATAGTGGTTATAGCGGAATAAACCTCCCACGTGTAAAGGTTGCAGTTATCCTAAATGAACAACTACAACCTTCCAAAAAACAAATGCTTCCTATCAAAATGCACATTAGATATTAGTCTACGATCGTAATACCCATGCTACGTGCAGTACCTTCAACCATCAACATAGCTGATTCAACAGATGCTGCATTTAAATCTGGCATTTTTTGTTCAGCGATTTCGCGAACTTTATCACGTTTAACCGTTGCCACTTTTACGCGGTTTGGTTCACCTGATCCAGATTGAATACCTGCTGCTACTTTAAGTAGCACTGCTGCCGGTGGAGTTTTTGTAATGAAAGTAAATGAACGGTCTTCAAATACAGAAATTTCTACCGGAATGATTAGACCTGCTTGATCTGCAGTACGTGCGTTGAACTCCTTACAGAATCCCATGATATTAACACCCGCTTGACCTAATGCAGGACCAACCGGCGGCGCTGGGTTTGCTTTACCAGCAGGGATTTGTAATTTAACAACTTTAATCACTTTTTTAGCCACGAGACACACCTCCTTAAGTCCGTGATGTGGTAATAGGGTCGCCCCTCCCACTCAAATATCTGTCTCTCAGCTCTTCGCTGATAACATTATAATAATTAATACAGACGTATTTTAGTCTGACCTTTGAAATGATACCACTTATCCATTTTTTTAGCAAGTGTTAATTATACTTTAATCACTTGCTCAAAGTCTAACTCCATGTTAGTTTCTCTACCAAACATATCAATAGAAACAGTAACTTTTCCTTTGTCGGTATCGATTGTCTCTACCTTACCTTGGAAATGAGCAAACGGCCCTTCTAGCACTTCCACTAGTTCACCAATCGTAAAGTCGACCTCTACCTTACGGTCAGTCATACCCATTTGTTTTAGGATAAAATCTACTTCTTCTGGAAGTAGCGGAGTTGGTTTAGTACCTCCTCCTGATGAACCGATAAATCCAGTAACGCCTGGTGTATTTCTCACAACATACCAAGCATCGTCTGTCATAATTAGCTCAACTAAAACATAACCTGGGAATGTTTTTCTCATTACTGTACGTTTTTTGCCGTCTTTAATGTCTGTTTCTTGCTCTTCCGGGATAATCACACGAAATATCTTATCTTGCATACCCATCGTTTCTACACGTTTCTCAAGGTTTGCTTTTACTTTATTTTCGTACCCTGAATACGTGTGAACGACATACCAATTTTTTTCCATAGTGTCAGGACTGAATGTCCTTCCCTCCTTTTCTAAACAAAATGAAAAAACCCGTTCGTTTACTAAGACGGGCTATTTTCAAATATATACTTGCTATTATTTATAATTCTAGGTACCAGCGTAAAAGTGAAGAGATCCCTAAATCTACTACAGCAAAGAATACAGCCATCACTACAACAGTTGACAAAACTACAATCGTATATTTTGTCAATTCTTTACGTTTTGGCCAACTTACTTTTCTCATTTCTGAAACTACACTCTTAAAAAATCCACTATTATTAGCCATTTAGCTAAACCTCCACAGAGAAAAATCTATCTTATTTTCATACTCATATCGTTTGTTTATGAACTGTATGAGCGTTACAATGGGCACAGTATTTTTTTCTTTCGACTCGGACCGCTTCTTGTTCTTTTGAGGAAGGCACGGTATAGTTTCGATTACCACATTGCGCACAACTCAAAACGATTTTTTTAGTCATATTCTCACCTTTTGGGGGTATAAGTCTTTTTCAAGATTATCACCTTAGGCATATCATGTCAACAAAATCCCAGTTATGCGTAGTTGCTTCCAATTTCCATATATCTTTCTAGTTTTCTTTTTACTCTTTGCAAAGCATTATCAATAGACTTAACATGACGGTTCAATTCCTCTGAGATTTCCTGGTACGATTGGCCATCTAGGTATAGAGCCAAAACCTGCTGCTCCAATTCGCTTAAGATTTCCCCCATTTTCCCTTCCATGTAATCAACGTTTTCCCTATTAATAATCAATTCTTCCGGATCATCCACTACAGATCCAGCAATCACATCCAGTAAAGTTCGGTCAGATTCTTCATCATAGATAGGCTTGTCCAAAGATACATACGAGTTTAACGGAATATGCTTCTGGCGTGTAGCGGTTTTAATAGCCGTGATAATTTGTCTTGTGATACATAGCTCTGCAAAAGCTCTAAAGGAAGCTAGTTTTTCCTCTTTGAAATCACGAATAGCTTTATATAATCCAATCATGCCCTCTTGGAGTATATCTTCCTTATCCGCGCCAATCAGAAAATAAGATCTACCTTTCATACGAACGAAGGGACGGTACTTATTAATCAAATAATCTAATGCTTCAGTGTTTCCTTGATGAACCATCTCTACAAGTTCTTCATCTAGTAAACTATCCAATTGTTGTAGATCCAGCTCTGTTTTTTCCAATGAAGTCACCTCAGCTAAATTTTTGAATATTACCATAAGTATACAGTAACAAAATTTATAGCGTCAATGAGTCATTTCATTCCTCTTCGCCATTTTTCGAAAATTTCCGCAACTTCCTCGGATAATGGTATAGTGGAGGTCGGCTTATTCTCTTGGATATTCTTCACTTTTTTAGTGATATTAGAGGAAATCGAAATCATTTCAATTTCTAATTCTCTTGCTGATTTTCTCAACGCTCCCTGTCCAAAAATAACTCGCTGCTCCGTTAAATCTGAAGTAGCAACGTATATTTGGACTCTTCGCCCGCTCAGTTCTTTTGTAAGTTTTTCTATTCGCTCGTCCGCTGTTTCATTTTCTCTTGTATAAATAACTTCTACATCATGCTGCTTTTTTTTATTTTCAATGCCTGGAACTAAATGAGCGTCAAATACTATAATTAATCGGATACCCGTAAATGCTTTATATTCTGCCATCTGTTCAATCAGTCTATCTCTAGCATCTAGCAGCTTATCTTTTTTCAGTATTCTTAGCTCGTTCCATGCGCCGATGATATTATACCCATCGACAATTAGTATCTGCATGTCGCTAGCCCTTCAGCGGATTTCTTACACGCCAAACTTCATATAAAAGAATAGAAGCAGCAACAGATGCATTTAAGCTAGTCACATGGCCGACCATCGGTAAATGGTAAAGAAAATCACATTTATCTCTTAATAGTCTACTCATACCCTTACCTTCACTGCCTATTATTAAAGCTAACGGCAATGTTGCATCCATACTTCGATAATCTGTTGACTTGGCAGCATCTGTTCCAGCAATCCAAACTCCCC
The DNA here is from genome assembly GCA_934234185.1 of uncultured Psychrobacillus sp. Classification (GTDB taxonomy): domain Bacteria; phylum Bacillota; class Bacilli; order Bacillales_A; family Planococcaceae; genus Psychrobacillus. The sequence goes on from CAKQHO010000002.1 coordinate 31,116, forward strand.
GATCCTTTAGCTCGTCTACTGTTTGAGCTAGATTACCTGCACGATACACAGGTATATGCTCTATAGCCCCTGTCGATGCTTTTGCCACAACTGCCGTAAGACCAACCGCTCTTCTTTTGGGAATAATAATGCCATGAGCGCCTACAGCATCTGCTGTCCTCATAATGGAACCAAGATTATGGGGATCCTCAATTTCATCTAGAATAATGAAGAGCGGATCCTCTTCTTTACTAGCTGCTAGATTAAACAAATCATCCAACTCAGCATATCGATATGCAGCTACTGAAGCGACGATTCCTTGATGATTTGCATCTGTAAGTTGATCTAGCTTCTTTTTTGGTACGAATTGAACAATTATGCCAGCACTTTTTGCCAATTGAACGATTTCGGAAATTCCACCCTTTTGAACACCTTCACCAATCCAAACCTTGTTCATATCTCTTCCTGCTCGAAGAGCCTCAAGTACTGGGTTTTTTCCTGCAATTATTTCACCGGTTTGTTCTACATGCTCCGTCACTATTTTTTCTCTCCCTTCTGTTTATCTATAAATTCTATTGAAAAGTTAAGGACTTCTTGTAATCTTTCTTGCTGACCACTTAAATATAAGCTCCCGATAACTGCTTCGAAGGCAGTACTGTAATTATACGTTTGGACATCAGTATTTTTCGGAACAGATCCAGACTTTGCGTTTCTGCCTCTTCGAAGTACCGCCTCCTCTTCCTCTGTTAAAAATTGAAGATTGAGCATTTCTCGAACGATCGTAGCTTGTGCCTTTGCCGAAACATATCTTGTCCCTTCCTTATGAAGAAGGTTCGGTCTTACGCCGCCCTTCTTGATAAGATATTCTCTCACCACTTGCTCATAAACAGCATCTCCCATGTAAGCAAGTGCAAGGGAATTCAATTGCTTTGCATCTGTTTCTTTCCATTCAGCCACGGTTATCCCCTCTTCCAACGGATACCTTGTGCTGTATCTTCTAAAATAATATTCATTGCTTTTAGCTGATCGCGAATTTCATCAGCACGAGCAAAGTTTCTATCTTTCCTTGCTTGTGTACGCTCTGCGATTAACGCATCTATATCTTCATCTAATACTTCTTGCTCTTTTTTAAGCATAATGCCCAAGACTCCCATTAAGGTGTCAAATAGACTAACAAATCTTTTTAGCACATTTTCTGAGGTTTGCTTTTCTAATAAATAAGTGTTGGCAAGCTTCGACAATTCAAATATAGCTGCAATCCCGTTGGCTGTATTAAAATCATCATCCATTGCCAGTTCAAATTGCGTTTGTATCTCATTCGTTTTGTAAATCCAAATGTCATCTTGATCACCGAGGTCGGCAGTAGTATTCATTCTGTGAAGAACATTTTCGTAAGAGGTGCGAATACGCTCTAACCCTGCCTCCGCTTGCTCTACCAATTCTCTTGAATAGTTAATTGGATTGCGGTAATGCACACTTAGCATAAAGAAACGTAGCACCTGTGGATTTATTTCTTTTCGAATATCATTTACTAGCACGAAATTCCCTAACGATTTAGACATTTTTTCATTATCGATATTTATATATCCATTATGCATCCAATATCTTGCGAAGGTTTTGCCAGTCATTGCCTCTGATTGGGCTATTTCATTCTCATGGTGTGGGAAGGTTAAGTCCTGCCCTCCGGCGTGAATATCAATTGTATCACCAAGGATTTCCCTAGCCATCACAGAGCACTCAATATGCCAGCCTGGTCTTCCTTGCCCCCAAGGACTTTCCCAGAAGATTTCTCTTGGTTTAGCAGCCTTCCATAACGCAAAATCTAGAGCGTCCTCTTTCTTTTCTCCTCTTTCAATACGTGCACCAATCTTTAAGTCATCTACTGATTGGTGAGAGAGCTTGCCATAACCCTCAAACTTTCGGGTACGGTAATAAACATCCCCTTGTGATTCGTATGCATAGCCTTTTTCGATTAAAGCCTCTATAAACTCGATTATTTCATTCATATGTTCTGTTACACGAGGATGCTCATCTGCTCTGTTGCAGCCAAGCGCCTCCACATCTGCAAAGTAAGCATTAATAAAGCGTTCTGTAAGCTCCGATACATCCTCTCCAAGCTCGTTTGCCGCCTTGATTATTTTATCATCGACATCCGTAAAGTTGGAAACATACGTAACCTCATATCCTCTATATTGCAAATATTTTCTAACTGTATCGTAGACAATTACAGGTCTAGCATTCCCAATATGAATGTAGTTATATACAGTAGGACCGCAAACATACATCTTTACCTTTCCTTCTTCTAACGGTATAAAAGGTTCTTTTTCACGTTTTAATGAATTAAAGATTTGAATTGTCATGATGAGTGTTTCGCTCCTTTTCCTCTGATAATCGATTAATTACTTCCTGTAGCTCGGCTACTCGGTCTTCTAGCTGCTTACAGCGATCGGAAACCGGATCTGGTAAGTCCTGATGATCATGCTTCTTCTTCACCTTCACACCATCTTGTATAACAACCACTCCTGGGATTCCTACTACAGTCGAGTTAGGGGGAACATTCTTTAACACTACAGACCCTGCACCAACCTTACTGTTTTCACCAATTGTTATCGAGCCCAGTACCTTAGCTCCTGTTGCCACCAATACATTATCCTCTAATGTTGGATGGCGTTTCCCTTTTTCTTTTCCAGTTCCACCAAGGGTAACTCCTTGGTATATAGTACAATCATCGCCAATCTCACATGTTTCGCCAATGACTACACCTGACCCATGATCAATAAAGAAACGTCTGCCTACCTTCGCACCTGGATGAATCTCAATTCCTGTAAAGAATCTACTCAACTGCGAGATGGCCCTAGCAAGAAAGAAAAATTTCTTTTTATATAATGAATGCGCTATTCGATGACTCCAAATAGCATGCAATCCAGCGTATGTGAGCACTACCTCTAGTTTACTAGTTGCAGCAGGATCCTGTTCAAACACTACTGCTATGTCCTCTTTCATACGTTTAAACATACTATTCACTCCTTTTCCTTAAAAACGATAAATCCTCGTTCTTTACCATTTGAACTTGAAGACCAGCTATATCTTAAAGACCTTATTTTTTGCCAATAAAAAAAAGTCTCTGTCTAAAAAGACAGAGACGCAAGAAAAGCGTGGTTCCACTCTGATTGGAAAGAAGTAAATTTCATTCCCACTCAATATCCTTAACGCGGATAAACGTCCAGCCTACTCATATTCGGCATGGCGCTCAGAGGTGCATTTCAGTAATTCATTGGTTCAGATCACTTTCAGCCGATGATGATCCTCTCTAAAGAACATAAATTACTTACTTCTCCTCGTCCTAGCTTTTCTATTCCGTTCACATTGGTACTCTCATTTTTACACCACAGTGGCATAAAAGTCAATTTTATTGTTTCGCATATTTTGCAACGCGTCCGATTACCTTTTCTTTTCCAATTAGACTTATTGCATCTCCTAATTCAGGACCATGGGTTTGACCAGTTGTAACAACACGGATAGGCATAAATAAGTTCTTCCCTTTATGACCAGTTTCTTTTTGTACGGCTTTGATTGCCGCTTTAATATCCGCTGCTTCAAATGTTTCTAAGCCTTCTAGCTGAGCTTTAAACGCAGCCATTACCTCTGGTACCTGCTCCCCAGCTAAGACCTCTTGAGCATCCTCATTATATGCAAGGTCATCATTAAAGAATTGGGTAGAAAGCTCGACGATTTCTGCTCCATAGCTCATTTGATCATGGTAAAGAGCTATTAGCTTAGTTGCCCAATTTTGTTGACTCTCAGATAATTCTTGTGGGAGAAGACCTTCTTTTTGTAAATGAGGAAGAGCTAGCTCTACCACCTTTTCTAAAGGAAGCTGTTTAATATATTGGTTATTCATCCATGTGAGCTTTTGCTTATCAAACATAGACGGAGATTTGGATAAACGATTTACATCAAAGAGTTTAATGAACTCTTCTTTTGTAAAAATTTCTTCCTCCCCTTCTGGTGACCAACCTAATAACGCAAAGAAATTAAACATTGCTTCTGGTAAGTAACCCAGGTCTTTATATTGTGCCACAAATTGAATAATGGATTCATCACGCTTCGAAAGTTTTTTACGGCTTTCATTTATAATTAGCGTCATGTGACCGTACTCTGGGTAGTCCCATTCAAATACATCAAATACCATCATTTGTTTTGGTGTGTTGGATAAGTGCTCTTCCCCACGGAACACGTGTGTAATTTTCATCATATGATCATCTAGCACAACTGCATAATTGTAAGTTGGAATCCCATTAGCTTTTACAAGAACCCAGTCGCCCACATCCTTTGATTCGAAGGAGACTGGACCACGCACTAAATCATTAAATGTATAAGTCACGTTTTCCGGTACTCGCATACGGATCGTATATGGAAGACCTGCTTCTTCATTTGCCTTCACTTCATCAGCAGATAAATGACGACATTTGCCATTATACATAGGAGCTGCTACTCCTCTTTCTTTTTGTGCTTCTCGGTCTGCCTCAAGCTCTTCAGAAGTACAGAAACATTTGTAAGCATGTCCCTTTTCCATCATTTCCTCTGCATGCTTTGTATAAATATCTAAACGCTCCATTTGACGATATGGTGCATAAGGTCCACCAATATCTACTGACTCATCGTATTCCATTCCTAACCACTTCAAGTTATCCAGCTGAGACAATTCTCCGCCTTCAATATTACGTTCAATGTCAGTATCCTCGATACGAACGATAAACTTCCCATTATGGTGACGAGCGAACAAATAGTTAAACAATGCAGTACGAGCTCCCCCAATATGGAGATTTCCTGTTGGACTTGGTGCATAGCGTACACGAACTTCTTGTGTCATGATAAATCCTCCTAGTTTTCTTGCGAATATAAGTAAACCCTGACATTTCATCAGAGAAAGTCTTGTGGAACCTAAACTTTATTTATTCTACCACTGCTGTTCGTATTTTTAAAGTTAGTCTTTTTTCATTAATAAAATCGTAGCTAGGGAAGCAATGCCTTCCTCTCGACCTGTAAATCCTAATTTTTCTGTAGTAGTTGCTTTCACGTTAATCTGTGATACATCTGCTTTTAATAATTCAGCTACACGAACACGGATTTGATCAATATAAGGTGCCATTTTTGGCCGTTGAGCAATGATTGTACAATCTATATTTCCTAATGTATAGCCTCTCTCCTCGACCATTTTCCATATATACTCTAACAGCTTAGCAGAATCTGCATCCTTGAATTCAGGGTCAGTATCTGGGAAGTGTCTCCCTATATCCCCTTCACCTATAGCTCCGAGTGCTGCATCTGTTATTGTATGGAGTAATACATCTGCATCAGAATGACCAATAAGTCCCTTTTCATGAGGAATCGTTATTCCGCCGACGATTAACGGCCTACCTTCTGCAAATTCATGAACATCAAAACCTTGTCCGACTCTTATCATTGTTTTTCCTCCTGCTCTTGATTATCCAATAGAAATTCTCCATACATTAAATCCTCTGGAGTTGTTATTTTTACGTTATCATAAGTGCTTTCTACAATGTGCACTGGCTCTCCCATTCTTTCCACCAGCATTGCTTCATCTGTTCCAAGAAATCCATCGTTTTCTGCTATTCTTTCCGCTTTTTCTAAGATTTCAAACCGAAAAGCCTGAGGAGTTTGAATAACCCATAAACTTTCACGGTCTACCGTCTCCTGAATAATTCCGTTTTTCACCTTTTTCATTGTATCCTTCGCCTTTACTGCAGCAACGGCTCCTCCATATGTATTAGCATCTTCTACTAGCTGCCTAATGACGTGCTGTTTAATAAAAGGTCTAGCAGCATCATGGACAAGAACAATTCCCTCTACAGAAACCTCCTGTAAGCAAGCATAAACACTTTGTTGTCTTTCTTCTCCACCCTCCGCAAATGCAGAAACTTTTGTAATAGTATGTTCCTTTAACAGTTGCTGAATAAAAGACTTTTCCTCATTTTTAACTGCTAATACAATTTGAGTGCATTTTGGATCTTTTTGAAAAACACGCAAGGTATGAATTAATATGGGAATATTCCTTAAAGGAAGGAAAAGCTTGTTTTGTCCTGCTCCCATCCTCTTCCCACTACCTGCTGCCGGCAATAACACTGTATACTCCACCCTCTGTATCCTCCTACTTTACACAGAAAAAGGGTTTGTTCCGTCTTTATGGAACAACCCTCTTCCCTATTTCGTTTCTTGCGGCTTTGCGAAAATCATTCGTCCAGCAGAGGTTTGTAGAACACTTGTCACCTCTACGTTAATCGCTTGTCCTATATAAGCTTTACCGCCTTCAACCACAATCATAGTACCATCATCTAAATAAGCTACCCCTTGATTATGCTCTTTTCCATCTTTAATAACAACCACATGCATTATTTCCCCGGGAATAACGACTGGCTTTACAGCATTTGCTAGATCATTAATATTTAAAACCCGAACCTGGTGAAGCTCACAGACCTTATTTAAATTAAAGTCATTCGTCACTACGATACCATCCATTTTTTTCGCCAAACGCACAAGCTTTAAATCTACCTCTGAAATATCATCAAAATCATCTTCTACAATCATTACAGCTGTAGCTCGTTCTGAGCGGAGTTTATTCAATACATCTAAGCCACGACGTCCTCTTGTCCTCTTCAATGTATCAGAGGAATCTGCAATATGCTGTAGCTCTGTTAAGACGAATTGCGGTACAACCAATACCCCCTCCATAAATCCTGTTTCAGAGATATCGGCTATTCGACCATCAATAATTACACTAGTATCTAACAGCTTATAGACACCAGAGGATAAAGATGGTTTTCCATCCTCTATTAGCTCATCATCTGATCTTTTCTTTGAGCTAACCTGTTTAGAAGGAGTAAAAACTAGAAGAAGCTCATCTCTCTTTTTAAATCCAACCTGAAAGCCTAAGTATCCTAATACAATAGACAGCAACACTGGTATAACAGACTGAATTACTGGAATCTCAATATTATTCACTGCAGACCCGAAAAGATACGCTACGATCAGCCCTATTACAAGTCCAAGGGTTCCAAACAACAAATCCCCTATAGGAGCTTTTAATAGTCTTTCTTCCATCCACTGGATAAAATGCACTAAATAATCTGTTAGAAATAGTGCCGCCACATAAAGCAAAACGGCTCCTATCAGAATGGAAACATATAGGTTATTGATCCAAGGGATTTGAGATAAATTAATTAATTCGTATAAGTGCGGTAAAAATAATAACCCTAAGGTTCCACCTATTAAAACAAATGCAATCTGTATAATCCATTTTAACAAAATATCCACCTCCATCATCTTTTTATTATACTTCCAAGCCTTGAAAGAAGTCTAATAAGACGGGGAGCATTTCAGCTCCCTATCAAGAAAATGCTTCTTTCATCGCATCGTTCACTGACTCAATCCCTATAACTTGAATTCCCTTCGGATAATCCCATCCACCTAAATTGGAGGCAGGGATAATTGCTCTTTTAAAGCCAAGCTTAGCTGCTTCTTGAACACGTTGCTCTATTCGAGATACTCTTCGCACCTCTCCAGTAAGACCGATTTCTCCTATAAAGCAGTCTGTTGGATTTGCTCCTGTATCACGGAAGCTGGAAACGATACTTACTAGGACGGCTAAATCAATTGCAGGTTCATCTAATTTTACTCCTCCTGCAACCTTGATATAAGCATCCTGTGTTTGTAGCAATAATCCCATTCTTTTTTCTAATACAGCCATTAACAAAGACACTCTATTTTGGTCTATACCAGTAGCCATACGTTTTGGATAATTAAAGCTTGATTGCGTCACAAGAGCCTGAATTTCTACTAAGATTGGTCGTGTCCCCTCCATCGAGGCAACAATGGCTGAACCAGCCGCACCGTGAGATCGCTCCTGTAAAAATAGCTCGGATGGATTTAATACCTCTTTCAAGCCCGACTGAACCATTTCAAAAATAGCAATTTCATTTGTTGACCCAAATCGATTTTTTTGTGAGCGAAGGATTCGATAAGTATGGTGCCTTTCCCCTTCAAAGTAAAGGACAGTATCTACCATATGCTCTAGTATTCTAGGCCCTGCTATCTGTCCTTCCTTTGTCACATGTCCAACAAGAAATATAGCTACATTTTTGGTTTTAGCGATACGCATAAGCTCCGCTGTACATTCCCTTACTTGCGATACACTTCCAGCTGCACTAGTAACCTCTGGATGGTGAACAGTTTGGATGGAATCGACAATAACAAATTTGGGCTCTACACTTTCAATCGTCTCGTTAATTAGCTCGAGATTTGTTTCTGAGTAAATATACAGCTCATTAGAGGTAACCCCTAATCGTTCGGCGCGAAGCTTTGTTTGTCTAATAGATTCCTCTCCTGAGATGTATAAAACTCTTTCTCCCTTGTTGGCCAGTAATGCAGATACCTGTAAGAGTAAAGTAGATTTTCCAATCCCAGGATCTCCACCTATGAGCACAAGGGAGCCAGGGACAATTCCTCCTCCTAATACTCTATTCAGTTCTACTAAATCCGTCTGTACTCTTGGCTCCTCCACCGTCTCAATCGAGATAATTGGAGTTGCCTTTTGTGCGACTCCCGTAGAATGTTGAAAAGAGCGTTTTGGTCCCTTAGAAACTATCTCTCTTTCCTCTACCATCGTATTCCAAGCTCCACACCCAGGACAGCGCCCCATCCATTTGGCTGCTTCATATCCACATTCACTGCACATAAACTTTGTTTTGCTTTTAGCCATTACGCCCTCCTATGTAAAAAGGCATTCCGTTCTCACGTTCGGAATGCCGTAAGTTATTAGCTTTCAGTTACTGGTTCTGCAGTACGTACTACAAATTCATCATTTTCTACATCAAAAATTACATGTTGCCCTGTAAGTACAGTGCCCTTTAATAATTCTTCGGATAGTCTATCCTCTACATGCTTTTGAAGGGCTCTACGCAAAGGACGTGCTCCATAGGTTGGATCGTATCCCTCTGTAGTAATCTTTTCTTGGGCAGCTGGAGTAAGCTCCAATTCAATACCCTGTTCTTTTAAACGATTCGCTAGTTGTTCTGTCATCAGCGTAACAATTTCTTTTAAATGCTCTCTTTCCAGTGAGTGGAATACAATCATTTCATCGAGACGATTCAGGAATTCTGGACGGAAAGCTTTTTTGAGCTCCTCTAACATTTTTCCTTTCATGTCTTTATAATCGGATTTTCCTGCATCTTGAAGATTAAAGCCAACATATTTATTGTATTTTAGAGCATCTGCTCCTACGTTAGATGTCATAATAACTACAGTATTTCGGAAGTCTACTGTCCGTCCTTTCGAATCAGTTAAGCGACCATCCTCCAATACTTGAAGTAGAATATTAAATACATCAGGATGCGCTTTTTCGATTTCATCAAGCAAGATAACAGAGTACGGTTTGCGACGTACTTTTTCCGTTAATTGACCACCATCATCAAATCCTACATATCCAGGTGGGGAACCAACAAGACGAGAAGTTGAATGTTTCTCCATGTATTCAGACATGTCTACTCGAATCATTGCATCCTCATCGCCAAACATTACCTCAGCTAGCGCACGAGCAAGCTCCGTTTTCCCTACTCCCGTAGGTCCTAAGAAAATAAAGGAGCCGATTGGACGTTTTGGATCTTTTAGTCCAGCGCGAGCACGACGGATGGCTCTGGAAATTGCATCTACCGCTTCTTTTTGACCAATTACTCGTTCGTGAAGCTTTTCTTCAAGTTTCAATAGTTTTTCAGATTCTGTTTGCGCAAGCCTAGATACTGGAATTCCAGTCCACATAGATACTACTGCAGCGATATCCTCCACAGTTACCTCAGACTCTTCTTTCCCTTGCTTCTCTTTCCAGTTGTCTTTCATTTCTTCTAGTTTATCTTTGATCTTTTGCTCTTTATCACGAAATGATGCTGCCTTTTCAAACTCTTGGCTTTGTACAGCCGCATTCTTTTCAGAACGAACAGCTTCTAGCTTCGCTTCAAGTTCTTTTAAGTTTGGTGGCGTAGTGTAAGAGCGAAGGCGAACTTTCGAACCAGCCTCATCAATTAAGTCAATCGCTTTATCAGGTAAGAAACGATCGGAGATGTAGCGATCTGACATTTTTGCAGCGGCTTCAACTGCTTCGTCAGTGATTTTTACTCTGTGGTGAGCCTCATAGCGATCACGTAAACCATAAATAATTTGAATCGCTTCCTCTACGGACGGCTGATCAACTTGGATTGGTTGGAAACGACGTTCTAGCGCTGCATCCTTCTCAATATATTTACGGTATTCATCAAGTGTTGTTGCACCGATACACTGAATTTCTCCACGAGCAAGTGCTGGCTTTAGAATGTTAGATGCATCGATCGCACCTTCTGCTCCACCTGCACCAATTAAGGTGTGTAGCTCATCGATAAATAAAATAACATTTCCTGCTTGGCGAATTTCATCCATCACTTTTTTCAGACGATCTTCGAACTCTCCACGATATTTTGTACCTGCTACCACAGTACCCATATCTAAAGTCATTACACGTTTATCACGAAGAATTTCAGGAACTTCATTTTGTACAATTTGCTGAGCGAGGCCTTCTGCGATAGCTGTTTTCCCAACCCCAGGCTCCCCAATTAGTACCGGGTTATTCTTAGTGCGACGCGCTAAGATTTCAATAACTCGTGTAATTTCTTTACTGCGTCCAATAACTGGGTCTAACGTACCTTCTCTTGCAATTTGTGTTAGGTCACGCGCTAGCCCATCTAACGTAGGAGTGCTGGCTGGAGCTGTACCACTGTTGCCATTACCGCCATGAGCTTGATCGGAGCTGCCTAGTAGCTGTAGCACTTGTTGACGAGCTTTATTTAAGCTTACTCCAGAGTTGTTTAATACTCTTGCAGCAACTCCCTCTCCTTCACGAATTAACGCTAAAAGCAGATGCTCTGTACCAATATAAGAGTGCCCTAGTTTTCGAGATTCATCTACAGAAAGCTCAATTACTTTTTTGGCACGAGGGGTATAATGAACAATCGGCCCAACATCCTCCGCGCCTGTACCTACAAGCTCTTCAATTCCAGATTCAATAATTTTAGGGTCTACTCCAATAGCTTCTAAAGCTTTTGCAGCAATCCCACTACCTTCACGAATAAGACCAAGTAATATATGTTCTGTACCAATAGATTCATGCTTTAAACGAATGGCCTCTTCTTGAGCCAGTTGTAAGACTTTTTGAGATCTTTGTGTAAAACGATTAAACATCATGCGATTCCTCTCCTCTTCTCTCTTTTTCTCCTTTTTGCAAACGTTCCCTTAACAGCTTCGCTCGAAACATATCTCTTTCTGAAGCGTTTAAAGAATTTCCAGCATACTTTTGTAAAAATCCGGGCTGCATAAAAATCATGCATTCATTTAGAATTGTTTCATCAACATCTTTAATTAGCCCCATATCAATTCCTAAGCGTACATCTGAAAGGCACCGTGCCGCCTCTTCTGTTGTCATTAATCTTGCGTAGGATAAAGTTCCCAAGGAGCGATATAACCGATCCTCTAATGTATTCGGTGAATGCTGTAGCAAAGCTTCTCTCGCTTCTCTTTCTTTTTGAATAATTTGCTCTGCTATACTTTGAAGATCGGCCAATATATCTTCTTCTGTCTTACCAAGCGTAGTTTGATTGGATACTTGGTATACATTGCCGAGCGCTTCACTGCCTTCCCCATAAATCCCTCTTACCACCATTCCTAATCGTGAAATAATGGTTATTATTCTACTCATTTGCTTTGTTTTGGTTAGAGCAGGTAAATGCATCATGACAGAAGCACGTAATCCTGTACCTGTATTAGTAGGACAGCTCGTCAAGTAACCAAATTGCTCATCAAAAGCATAAGGTAATTCTTTTTCTAATAAACGATCAATTATATCGGCCTGTTTGTATGCCTCCTCTATTTGAAGACCAGGGAACAGACATTGAATACGGATGTGATCCTCTTCATTTACCATTACACTTACGGATTCATCCTCCGATAATAAGACTGACCCAGTTTCAGGTGAGTTTGCTAACTTCGGACTTATTAGATGCTTCTCTACAAGCACCTGTCTATTAAGCTCAGGTATATCTTTTATTTGTATAGAAGAAAAGTTCATATTTAGATGTTCATCAGCATCAATCAATGTAGAGGATACAGAATGGTCAATTTTATGCGCTTCATCTTCAGTAAATGCTAAAGGAAACCGATAGCCATTTAAGTTTCGAGCTAATCGAATTCTGGTACTCATAACAATATCAGAATGCTCTCCGTTTCCTTCCATCCAACTAGAGACAGAGTTTTCTAAGAATCGATCAATTGACATCATCCACACCTCCGGTAAGCTGACTTTCTAGAGCTCTCACTTCATCCCGAAGCCTTGCTGCATGTTCGAATTGCTCTGTTTCAATTGCTTCTTTCATCTCAGCTCTAATACCATCAATTCGTTTTTTTAATGCAATTCTTTCCCCAATGGCTCCCGGAGCTTTCCCTATATGGGTAGTATTGCCATTATGAAGTCTTTTTAAGACTGTTGGTAGCTGCTGGCGGAAACTGTCATAGCAAGATGCACATCCAAACTTCCCTTCATCCAGAAAGCGTTGGATGGACCATCCACACTCTTCGCAAGCAAGTGGGGGTCTTTGGTGTCTATGATGAACTGGCTGCTGCTCCGCATGGTTAAACCAATTGGACAACAACTGATGCAACGACAGCGGGTCCTGTTTATATTCTACGTAAAACGGGTGGAGTCCGCTTGCACAGACCTCACAATAATGTCTTTCAAAGTGCTCACCATTATGGACCTGTGTAACCGTTACTTTAGCAGGTCTTTGTTTACAATTTTCACAAATCACTTCTCAACACACCCCGTTCCTCCATCATTATTTTTCATATTTTATAGTCAAGAGCATAGCTATGAGTATTCGAGCCCTAAGTTCATCTCTAGCTGGAAGAGGTATATGCAAGGTATTTCGGCTAAGTGCTGCCAATACAAGCTTTGCTTCCCTCTTCGTAATTACTTCTTCATCTAAAAGCCGAAAGACAATATCCTCCGTAACAGATTCTGAAGCGCCATTTTCTAGACTTTGTATTATATGCTCAATTAAATCAGCCTTTGTATGTGCTCGGACTCGAAGGATTCGAATATATCCCCCACCTCCGCGCTTACTTTCTACTAAATAACCGCGGTCAAGTGTAAAACGGGTGTTAATTACATAGTTGATTTGCGATGGCACGCATTGAAATTTTTCTGCTATCTCACTTCTTTTTATTTCAATTTGACCTTTGCTCTCTTCTTCTATAATCGCCTTTAAATACCCTTCAATAATGTCAGATATATTTTTCATCTTCTCACCTCATCTCCGAAAACTGACTTTGACTATCTTTGACTATATTATAACGAGGTTTTTTTCCCGTTGCAATTTATATGCATTAATACACCGAAATGCATAAGCGCCTGTTCTGCCCCGACAAGCAAATGGGGGACGTTAACACGGAAGGAAAGCTTAGAACGTCACATCGTGTGACAACGCTTTCCTGACCAACATCCTGTTGGCCCTCGAGCTACAAGGTGCTGATTTATGATTACTGACAAATAAAAAACTACCGACTAAAATAGTCAGTAGTTTCAGGTTACCTCAAATTGAAAATATATATTCCGTTTTGCTTATCTTTTCTTTTTATAGCCTTTTTGCGATTTGGAAAGCTGCTTCCACTTATCACGTTCAACCTTCTGAGCCGCTAAATCATTTTTTCTTTCTATATGAGCAAGCTCACGCAGGAGCTTTATATAGCTTTTATACCGTTCAATTTTTAAGCTTCCATTCTGAATAGCCTCTTGAACAGCACAGCCAGGTTCTTTTTTATGCTCACAATCACGAAAGCGACAAGTTAATGCTAGCTCCTCAATGTCCTGGAAGCTTGCACTTACACCCTCACTGTTATCCCAAAGTTGAAATTCCCTCATTCCAGGCGTATCAATCAGTAGTCCTCCACCCGAAAGTAAGGTTAGTTCTCTGTGGGTAGTAGTATGCCTTCCTTTACTATCATCCTCACGAATATCACTGACAGCCATGACCTCTTTACCTGATAAGGCATTGATTAAAGATGACTTCCCTACTCCTGAAGACCCCAGCAACGCACCTGTTCTTCCATTTTCAAGTAAATGTGATAATTGTTCAATTCCTTCCCCTGTGACACTACTTACTGTATAGACATCTACTCCAAATGCTATAGACTCTACTTCACTTAAATAATATGCCAAATCCTCACACATATCCTTTTTAGTTAGGACTATAATCGGCATTGCTCCAGAATCCCACGCAGCAAGTAGATAACGCTCTAGTCTTCGTAAGTTGAAATCATAGTTAAGAGACATGACAAGAAAGACATAGTCAACATTCACAGCTACAAGCTGAATCTCTGTCGTAGTGCCAGCAACCTTTCTTGCAAATTGAGAAGCCCTTGGGAGAACACCGTGTATAATCCCTTTCTCTTCACCAGGCATTTTTTCTAATACTACCCAATCCCCCACTGCCGGGAAGCTCTCACGCTCTTGCTCAAATTTAAATTTCCCTGATAAGGTGCACAGCCATTCACCTTCATTTGTTATAACTCTATATAAATGCTTATGCTCTAAAAGAACCCTGCCAGCAATTCCACTTCCGTTTAATTTTTCTTCCCAGCTGTTATTCCATCCATATTGTTCTATAGTATTCAATTCAAATTCCTCCTAATAATTAGCCAAATATATGCCCTTTTTAGTCAAAGGTTAAAATTAGGCAATAAAAAACCATGACTGCACGATATCAGCAATCATGGTTCCCCGATCATTAGAAAGAAAGTAAATAGAATAAAACAAAGAATACTTGATTACATTCAAGCTTTCCTTAATTCGTCCAGTTTACAAAGTGGGACAACATGGAATTACTGATTCGTTGATTATAGATACAATTGCCATATTACCCCACTCCTTTCGTTTGTTATTTACAGAATACTACAATACTTCTGAACTTGCAATAGGCTTTTTAAGCAGTAATATCTCGTTTATTAAAGGTCACAAAGCTAATAACTAAAAATACTACTGTATAAATGACTAAAACGGAGATAGAAAAAGGTAAGGTTAGACCCTCTATAAATGGTTCTCCACCTATGAATTGTGATAAATCGGTATTAGCAAATAGAATATACTTTGCAAATTCAAACTTCATAGAAAGTAAATAGGTTATGTTCGTTCCCATAAATAATAGGAAGATTGAAATACCAATCGCTAGAGAGCTAGAGCGGAATACCGACCCAATCATAAAAGCCATAACGCTAATAACTAATACATTTACTAAAGACAGAACAGTTAGTAATAAGACTCTTCCCCAGAATGATATTTCTATAATTTCTCCATTAGTAGCTTCCAGAATATAAGCTGGAGTATTATCAAAGAAAAGATAGCTTGTTATGATCCCTAAGCCCAAGGTGATAGCTGTGAGTACAGTTGCAAATAAACTCATTGTCAGTAACTTAGAAGCTAGTATCTTCCATCTTTTTACAGGTCTGGTTAAGAGCATTTTTATAGTCCCTGTCGAAAATTCTGTTGCAATCATTCCTGCTCCTACAATTACTGTAAAGAGAGTTACAATAGATAGCATAGATGGAACATCTAGAATGTACTCCTGCGCAGTATAAGGTTGAACAGGCGGCAAATTATTCTCTATGCGATGCTCTAATATTCTTTTTTGATCCTTTAAATTAGAGGAATCTACTCCACTATTCAGCTCTTGATCGATTGTTTTTAATTCCAAGCTAGCAGTTTGCTTCCAGTCCGTCTGCTCGCCCATCGTACTCATCCATTTTCCTATTCCAGCTGAAGCTACCATCAGCACAGCTATTAGGATAACCATTACCCAAGTACCCTTCTTAGTCCAAAGCTTCAGCCACTCATTTCGTATTAGATTCAGCAATCTGTCCACCCCCTGTTATTTCTAAGAATTGATCTTCTAGTGTACGTTTATATGGTGTAATTTCGTAAACCTGCATGCTATTAGAGAAGAACTCTGCCATTAACGTAGGTACCTGGTCTTTCTCTATAGATAATAGCAGGCCTTCCTCAAAGGACGTAAACTGGATTCCCTGCGTTTTTAAAAGCTCCTTCGCTTTTTCCTGCGGTGTAACTTCCAAATAATATTGGGAAGTTTGCTCCTCTTTTACCTCTTTGAGAGTAATGAGCTTTCCATTTTGAATAACCGCAATTCGATCACACATCAGTTCAATCTCTGCTAATAGGTGACTCGACACGAAGATAGAAACACCTTCCTCCTTCGCTATTTTTCGTAAATAAGTACGAAACTCACGAATTCCGGCAGGATCAAGTCCATTTGTTGGTTCATCTAAAATTAAAAACTTTGGACGGTGAAGTAATGCTTGTGCCAGACCTAGACGCTGACGCATTCCTAAGGAATAAGTAGCTACCTTTTCATGAATACGATTTTGTAATCCTACCTGAGCAATAACCTCTTCAATTCTTTCCTTGGTTATGTTTTTATTCATTCGTGCAAAGTGAATTAAATTCTTATAGCCACTCATAAACTTATACATTTCGGGATTTTCTACTATAACTCCAACCTTACCCATTGATTCTTCAAAATGCTGTGATAGGGCTTTTCCATCTATAAATACCTCACCCGCTGTTGGTCTCATAAGTCCCGTCATCATACGAATCGTAGTTGTCTTACCAGCTCCATTTGGTCCTAAAAATCCTGTAATTTGTCCTGGGTATAAATCTAAGCTGAGATTATCTATTATTTTCTTTTTACCTATTATTTTTGAAAGGTTTTCAAGCCTAACAATTGGCTGCTGCTTTTCCATCTCTTTTCTCCCCCTTAAACAAGTTCTTCATCCATTGTGTAATATCCTCGCGATTATTTTCACGGATATCATCTACTTTTTGATGTGCAATTACTTGACCTGCTTGCATGACAATAACTTCATCTAAAATTGGCTCTACCTCTTTTATCTCGTGTGTGGACAATATAATAGTCTGGGTCTCTATATCTACAAACCGTAAGAATCCTTGGATGATGTCCTCCCTTACCATTGGATCCAAGCCAGATAAAGGCTCATCAAGCAGGTAATAATCTACCTCTCTACCTAAGGTTGCGGCAATCTTTGCCCTCCCCCTACTTCCCTTTGAGAGCTTCTTTAATGAAGAGGCTAAATCAACTCCCAAAAAGTCGGCTACAAGGATTGCTTTATCCATACGGAAATCACTAAATTGGGACTCATAATACTGAAACAGCTGTTTTACAGTAAAGTAAGGAAAAATATCATCCACATCCGTTAAGTAAGCCACCCTAATAGCTGTCCGGTACGTAACATTCTCTCCATCTAACAAAATCGAGCCTTTGTCAGGCAATAATATTCCCGCAATTAATTTTAAAAGCGTGGATTTTCCCGAGCCATTCTCTCCACATAATCCAATTATTTTTCCACTTGGAAAGGTTAAACTCACATTATTTACAGCTTCACGTTTTCCATAGCTTTTCATTACCTGTTCTATTTGAATCACTTGTTATCCCCCCTCTTCCAGTTACTCAGCTGTATAAGGACTTCCTCCTCTTTAAATCCAAAGGATTCCATTTGCTGAATAAAGCTCTCTACTAACGAATTCATCATTTCCAGGCGAAGTAATTCTAGCCGTTGAATATCCTCCGTCACAAAAGTCCCCTGCCCTCTTTTAGTTTCAGTTAGCTTCATTAATTCTAGTTCTCTATATACCCTTTGCATGGTGTTCGCATTTACGCCTAACTCCAGTGCATATTCGCGCACGGATGGTAGCTTTTCCCCCGGCAACACATGTTCCTTTAAAATTTTCCCGCATATTTTATCAATGATTTGTTGATATATCGGTTTATCCGGTAGAAAATCAGTCATGTCTAAACCCTCTTACTCTCTTTTGAATTACTAGAACAGAAAGTAGAAACAGGATACAGAAGAATATAACCTTTACTAATAAATCAAAAAGATAAATTTCATTGATATCCATAAAAACTGCAAATGACGCACTCGTTACTTCTACACTTTCTATATAGGGTAGTGGAAGCTTCCAATGGCTTGAAAAAGAATGATAAAGCTCTGAATCAATAAACCTTAAATAGGATCTGTAAAAATAAAAGTAAACAACTACGGCTACAACATACGAAAAAAATGTATTAAAAGGCTTTAATACCCTTCCTAGAACCCACATGGTAAGCAAGCCAATAGTAAAGCTTAGCGCTAATAGATAAGTAGTTCCTATTAGTAAAAACTCTAATAATAAAAGTTTTGTAAAGCCTAGATTGTTAACTTCTACTAGCAAATCATATCCTACAACCGTAATTATTCCGTTCATTACTAATCCTGGTAGACTAAATAGCGTTACAGCTATTAGCTTTGCGCCAATTAGCGTAAAGGTAGATGAGCTATTGTGAAACCATATATCTGGTCTTTTCATGTCTTTCTCTAGGCTGGCAAAGAAAAGACAAAAGAAAAATAAAATGTATACATACATCCATACGGAAGAAGTAAGTAGCAGGATATCGCTCAGAGGTTCATCTACTTCTATCATTCTTTTTAATAAATAAGGACTTACAATTGTTCCAAAAACACTTCCAATGATACTTAGAATGACAATACC
Source organism: uncultured Psychrobacillus sp. (assembly GCA_934234185.1). Lineage (GTDB taxonomy): Bacteria > Bacillota > Bacilli > Bacillales_A > Planococcaceae > Psychrobacillus. Next base: position 49,807 of record CAKQHO010000002.1, read on the forward strand.
TTTATACTGCATCCATTCCTTCCAAACCAACCCTTGCAGTTTACCCATTTTATTCCTCCACTTAATAATATTAGTGTACTAGTTACATAGTACACTAATATTTAAAAATAAGTCAAACAATTTTTGAAATAATAAAAAAAGACATTAGGTTTCCCCAATGTCTTTTGTTATTCATATAAATGACAAGCCACGAAATGACCAGGCTCCTCTTCATGCCACCTAGGCTTTTGTTTTGCACAGATTTCCATCGCATGAGGACATCTCGTGCGAAATACACACCCTGACGGTGGATTAATGGGGCTTGGTAACTCTCCCTCTAAAATGATACGTTCCCTTGCCCCTTCTATATCTGGATCAGGGATTGGAATTGCAGATAAAAGCGCTTGTGTATAAGGATGCAAAGGATATTCATAAAGATTTTCACTCGTCGTGAGTTCTACCATATGTCCTAAATACATTACCCCTATTCGATCAGAGATGTATTTCACCATAGAGAGGTCATGAGCAATAAACAAGTAGGTTAATCCCTTCTCCTTTTGAAGACGTTGAAGCAGCTTTACAACCTGGGCTTGTACGGATACGTCTAACGCTGATATAGGCTCGTCAGCAATAATGAACTCTGGATCTAAAGCCAATGCCCGAGCAATTCCTATTCGCTGCCTTTGCCCTCCTGAAAATTCGTGCGGGTAGCGATTAGCATGATCTCTGTTTAGCCCTACATCCTCTAATAGCTCATAAACCCGTTCGTTCAGCTCCGTTTTACTCTTATAAAGCTTATGCACCTGCATTGGCTCTGCTATAATTTCTAAAACTGTAGAGCGAGGGTTGAGAGAGGCATATGGATCTTGAAAGATCATTTGCATTTTCTTTAGATAATTTGTTCTCTCTCTATCATTCATGTCATGAACATTTTTTTCCTCAAATACAACATTTCCTTCTGTTTTATTATAAAGGCCTAAAATTGTTCTGCCTGCAGTGGATTTACCGCATCCAGATTCCCCCACTAACCCAAACGTTTCTCCCTTTCGGATATCAAAGCTAATACCATCCACCGCCTTTAATGTTTGGTTAGCTCCTATATCAAAATGACGCTTTAAATCCTGCACCGATAAAAGTACCTTCTCTGTCATAGTTCTCCCCCTATACGGTATATCGTCTTACAGCACAAATCTCTTCTTCAAGCTTAGATCCCTTTAGTAATAAGATTTCAGTCGCCTTGCCTGTAGAAGGAGAGTGGAGAAGCTGTCCATTTCCATAATAAAATCCGACATGACGAACTCTATTTGTGCCTTTTGTAGCGAAAAATAGTAAGTCTCCCTTCCTCCATTGGTCTGGATCTTCTATTGAAACTTCTATTCCACCTAACGCTTGATCTCCCGCATCTCTTGGAATAAAGTGGCCAATTGCCTTCATCATATTATAGGTAAATCCAGAGCAATCGTAGCCATAGGAGGACATTCCTCCCCAAAAGTAAGGTAAGTCTAAAAACTCTACACCTAGGTCCACCGCTTTTTCTACTGGAAGCTTTGGTAGCAGCTCGACAGATTCCGCAAACTGCATCTGTTTTTTATACACTAACGCTTGCCCCTCTGGTGTTTGAACTACGTAATAGAGCTCCCTTTCCTCTACTACGGGCAATATAGTATTGAAGGGAACTACTAGAAAAGGAGCTTCATTGGGATAGAAAATTTGAGCCTTGTTATCCGCTATTCTACCTATTCCAATCGCATCTACCAAAGTAACACGCTTCAGCTGAGAAAGTGGGACCCAGCCAGGATAGCCTCTTGTATCTTTTTTAGAGGGTTGCCAAACAGCTATAACTTTTGCCCAATCTCCTTGGACTTCATCAATTAATACTGGCTCCCCGTATAAAAGCTGTGTCTGTACTCGGTTATCGTCACATAGAGCAAGTCGTTCCTTGTAAGGAAGTGCTTCTAACCATTCCATCATCTGTACTGGATTAGCTATACCGGGTGTATCAATCTCTCTAACTGATTCCGGATTCGTCCAAACAGTCGCAACTTTTACTCCACAAACCCACTCATACGATTGTATTTTGCTCATTTTGAGACTGCTCCTTCCATTTGTATACTTTTAATACCTAGGCCCCCTTCGGAAGGAAAGGAAATAGTGCTCTGTCTATATATTACTCCACCCTCCACTATATCCTTTGCAAGCATGAGAGGAGCGTCGAAATCATAAAAACGAATGTTTGGCTGACTCGCAGCAAAATTGGCAGCTGCAGTAATTCCTAGTTTCGTTTCGATCATGCTGCCTACCATACACCTCATGTCATGAACTTCTGCTAAACTATTAATCTTTAAGGCATTATAGATACCCCCAGTCTTCATAAGCTTAATATTCATGTAATCCGCCGCTCGCATTGTAATGACTCTCTTCGCATCATACACGCTAAAAACACTCTCATCTGCCATGATTGGTGTATCCGTATGATCAGTGATATATTTTAGCCCTTCTAAATCGTGTGCAGGGACAGGCTGCTCGACTAGCTCGATGTCTAAGCCAGCATCCTCCATAGCACGTATAGCTCTAACCCCTTCCCTTGCTCCCCATCCTTGATTGGCATCTAATCGAAGGGAAGCCTTAGAGCCTATTTTTTCTCTAATAGCCTTAATACGTGCGATATCATCCTGTATTTCTCCAATTCCTACCTTTACCTTTAGAATCCCAAAGCCGTCGCGGATATACTTTGCTGCATCTTCTGCCATTTCTGCTGGTTCATTTACACTTACTGTATAATCCGTCTCAATTTTATTTCGGTAACCACCTAAGTATTGATACAAGGGAACACCGCCATGCTGCGCCAAGAGATCGTATAGCGCCATATCTACTGCAGCCTTTGCACTTGTATTACGAACCAATGCTTTATTTAACCTTTCAAATACTAGTTCCTTTTCTAATAGAGGAAGTCCAATTAACTGTGGAGCAATAATTTCGTTAATCGCACAGCGAATACTATCCATTGATTCCCCAGTAATTACATGAGTAGGTGGTGCCTCCCCATATCCTACTCTCCCATCACTTGTAGTCACTTTAACATAGACAGAAAATGCCGTTGTAACTGTGCGGAGAGCTGTCTTGAATGGTTTCGTTAATGGTACTGCGATATCAAATGTTTCAATTGAATTAATATACATTCTTATTTCTCCTTACTCCACGCCCGGTAAAAGAGAGAGTGTAAGATTGTTTGCATCAAGCTCTGCTTCAGAACCTAGTGGAACTGCAAAATGAGGCTGGCAATGACCAATTTTAAAGCCCTTCACTGTAGGCTTTCCTAAGCTTCCCAAATAATACTCAAATACTTCCTCTAGAGTTAGAGAATCTTTCCTCTTTTTAGGCTCTGCATCACAAAAATCACCTATTACAAATCCAGCTGCTTCGTCTAGCTTCCCAGCTTGCCTCAGTTGGTTTAACATTCCATCTACTCTATAAGGTTCTTCCCCAATATCTTCCAATAACAATAGTTTGTTACGGGTATTTACCTCGTATTTCGTGCCAATACCACTAGCTAGTAAGGATAGATTACCACCAGTAAGTTCCCCGCGAGCAACGCCTGGAGTTATCCGAGTCAAAGGGGAAATGTCCTCTGTATAATGTAATTCTATCGGTTGGAAAAGCTGAAGAAACATTTTTTTAGAAAGGTCTGCAAAGGTATTTTTTCCAACATCCGAGGCTAACATCGGGCCATGGAATGTCACAATATCAGAGTAGATGTTCATCCCAGTGTGTAAGAAAGTTATATCTGAATAGCCCCAGAATACTTTCGGATGTTCGTTCATCAGTTGAAAATCAATTTTGTCTGCATACCTAGCAGACCCATACCCCCCACCAGCACATATAATTCCTGCAATGGAAGGATCAGCAAACATCTCATGCAAATCCTCTAATCTTTCCTCATCCGTTCCTGCTAAATATCCGTAGACCTTGTCTACACTTTTTCCCATTTGATAAGATAATCCAAGCTCCCCCAAAAAAGAAAGGGACCGTTGCAATTGTTGTTGATTTGGAGGACTAGATGGAGCAATAATTCCTATCTTGTCACCCTTTTTTAGCCTTTTTGGTCTAATTTTCAATGGTAATCCTCCTTTAAATAAAGAAAAGGAACGGCACTTTTATAAGTGCCGCTTCTTTGTTTGGAACTAACCAGTTGTTATTGTTTATCTGCCCATTTAAGATCTAAATAACCTACTGGGTGTCGTACAATTCCTGAAACATTGGATTTTTCCAATGTCACTTGGTTGTAGTAGTAAAGTGGGAAAATAGGCATCTCTTCCATTAACATTTTATCTGCATCAATTAGCAGAGACCAGCGTTTTTGTGGGTCTGTTTCATTTTTAATATCAGCAATTAACTTATCAAAATCTGGATTTGACCAAGTTGTACGATTCATGGATGAACCAGTGATGAAGCTTTCCAAAGCATTTACAGGGTCAGCATAATCAAATAAAAATGAAGAACGAGACAGCTGATATTTAAATTCTTTTTGTTCTGTAGCAAATACACTCGATTCTATACTTTGAAGTGCCACCTCTACTCCTAGAGAATCTTTAAACATACTTTGTAGCGCTTCTGCTATTTTCTTGTGTGTATCGTTCGTAGAGAATGTTAAAGTAACTGGCGGCAGCTCGGACCATCCTTCTTCAGCCATACCTTCTTCTAGTAATGATTTTGCTTTTGCTGCATCAAATTTAACTAAAGTTCCTGCGGTCTCTCTAAACTCTTTTCCGTCTGGACCTATGAATCCATAAGGAACGAAGCCTTCAGCAGGTTTTTCTCCATTCTTTGTTACATAGTCGACCATATCCTGGTGATTAACCGCTAAAGCAAATGCCTGACGAACCTTCTTGTTTGTAAAAGGCTCCTCCGATACGTTAAAACGATAGAAATAAAGACCTGCTTGATCATCGATTTTTAACTCCGGATTGTTCATTAATTGATCTGCCATTTCACCTGGTACACCAGATACATCCAACTCACCAGTTTTATACATTTGGTATTCCGTGTTGGAATCATTAATCATTGCCCATTCTACTCGGTCAAGCTTTACAGTACCTGCATCCCAGTAATGCTCATTTTTTTCAAAAGTAAAGCTTGCATCATGCTCCCATTTTGTTAACTTAAAGGGTCCATTTCCTACAAACGACTCAGCCTCTGTAAACCACTCTGGATTTTCAGATGCCACCTTTTCATTTACAGGGAAGAAACTAGGATTTGTAATGATATTTAAGAATGCCTCTGTAGGAGCATTCAGCTTCACCTCAAAAACCTTTTCACTAACAGCGCTTATAGCAACGTCCTCAGGCGAACCTTCACCACTGTTATACGCCTCTGCTCCTTCGATGAAGTAAGCTAAGAAAGCAGCAGGAGAAGCCGTTTCTGGGTCTAACATATGCAACCAGCCATAAACAAAATCACTTGCAAGTACAGAGTCACCATTTGACCATTTCGCATCATCGCGTATTGTAAACGTATAAGTTAAGCCATCATCGGATACTTGTATATCTTCTGCTGTTGCTTTTTCAGCTTGGTGATCTTTAGAAAGTCTCACTAAGCCCTCCATTAAGTTGTTTAACGCACTCCATGAAACAGAGTCGAAACCAACTGAAGGATCAAATGAGGTTGGTTCGTTTCCGTTGTTCAAATATAGAACCTTTTCAGCACTTTGAGTAGGCTCTTCTTTTTCACCGGTTTCAGAAGTATTTGAATCCTTCTCAGTCGGTGTCTTACCAGCCTCGTCATTGGCTGTACATGCAGCTAATACAAACATAAATAATGCAATTACAATTAACGATAACCACTTTTTCAAATTAGTTCCCCCTTTTAAATTGTTTATGTGAATGCACTTTCATGCGCTCATCCCTCTTCAGCCTATCTTTGTAGTTTCTTTGCTCTCTCATCCTGTAGCCAACAATCAACTGAATGCCTTTCGGATAATTTTGCAGTGAAAGGATAAGCACGATCACAAACTTCCATAGCAAACTTACATCTTGCTGCAAAAGGACAGCCATTTGGCGGTGAAAATAAATCCGGTGGTGTACCTTCTATCGGCTGTAGCTCTTCATCCAACAAGTCTAATCGAGGAACAGAGTTCAATAACCCTTGTGTATAAGGATGCTGAGGTGTATAAAATATTTCTCTCTTATCTCCGATTTCTACTATTTTTCCGGCATACATAACTGCAATACGATCTGCAATTTTAGCAACAACGCCTAGGTCATGGGTAATTAAAATGATAGAGATATTTGTTTTACTCTGGATATCCTCAAAAAGCTCTAGAATCTGCGCCTGAATGGTAACATCAAGTGCTGTGGTAGGCTCATCCGCTACTAGAAGCTCTGGCTCACAAATCAATGCGATGGCAATAACAATCCTTTGCCGCATTCCTCCTGAGAATTGATGAGGGTATTGCTTTAAGCGTTCTACTGGGTTTGGGATTCCTACAAGATTTAACATCTCAATGGCCTTTTCTTTTGCTTGCTGCCCAGTTATCTTTTTATGTGTACGCAAACCTTCCGTAAGTTGTTCTCCAATTGTTAATGTTGGATTAAGTGCAGTCATAGGATCTTGAAATATCATGGATATATCTACTCCCTGAATCTTACGGAGCTCTTTGTTGGATAACTTTGTTGTATCTTTGCCTTTAAAAGTAATACTGCCGTTCTTAATAATCCCAGAGGGCTTAGGGATTAATCCCATAATCGCATTAGAGGTAACACTCTTTCCACAGCCAGATTCTCCGACAATAGCCAATGTTTCCCCTCTATAAAGGTCAAAGCTTACCCCTCTTACTGCATGGACCTCTCCTCCATATGTTTTAAAGGCAACATGAAGATTTTTTACTTCTAGTATTTTAGTTTCAGAGATAGCCTTTTTACGTTTTTTCTTACTGCTTTGAGAAACAGAATCATCCTCTTGAACCGTACCTCCTAATTCGTCTCTTCTTTCTCGAATAAGCTCTCTTGCATTATCTAATTGATGTTCGGTCATCTTTCTCACCTCCTAAGCTTTGGATCAAGTGCATCTTGCAACCCATCCCCAAGTACGTTAAAAGCAAACATAGTTAAGGAGATAAAAAACGCTGGAAAGAATAGACGCCACCAGTGCCCAGATAAAATTACTGGAAGTGCATCATTCGCCATTACTCCCCAGCTCGCATAGGGAGCTGCTACACCTAAACCTAAGAAGCTTAGGAATGCTTCGGCAAAAATAGCACTTGGCACAGTTAAAGTCATTTGCACAATAATAGGTCCCATCGTATTTGGCAAAAGATTTTTTCTTATAATCCTAGGAGTTTTTGCTCCAAAAGACTTTGATGCTGTAACAAATTCATAGTTTTTTATTTGCAATACCTGTCCCCTTACAATCCGAGCCATTCCAACCCACCCTGTTACAGTTAAAGCAACTATAATGGTAGTTAAGCTTGGTCCCATTACAACCATTAGTAAAATAACTACTAATAAGTGCGGCAAACCATATAAGACCTCAATGATACGCATCATCATCGTATCTGTTTTGCCACCCTTATAACCACAAATTCCGCCATAAATAATACCAATGAAGAAGTCAATCAGGGCGGCCATTAGGCCAACAAAAAGGGAGACACGCGCTCCATACCATGTACGTGTAAAGACATCTCGACCAAGCTCATCTGTACCAAACCAGTGCTCTAAGGATGGTGCTTTGTTCTGGTTGGACAACTGCTGACCATCCATTGTATGCGGTGTCATCATAGGGCCAAATATTGCCATTATCGCTAAAATGACTAAAAAAATAAGTCCACTCATAGCTAGCTTATTTTTTCTTAATCTTCTCCATGCATCGCTCCAATAGGAAAGGGAGGGTCTTACGACAGCTTCAGCTTCTCCCTCCTCCTTAACCTTAGGGCGAAACCATTCATCTTTTACCTCATTTGGAGATACAGGTTGTATATTTGTCATTATGCATCCCCCTCTTTCCGGTGTAGCTTAATACGAGGATCCAATACCCCATAAACGATATCCACTAGGAATAACATGAATACAAGAAACGCACTATAAAAAACGGTTGTACCCATAATAACAGGGTAATCCCGGTTATTAATGCTCTCTACAAAGTATTTCCCCATCCCTGGTATTGCGAAGATACGCTCAATCACAAAGGTGCCCGTTAAAATACCAGCTAGCATTGTACCCATAATGGTAACTACAGGCATCAAAGCATTTCTTAGTGCATGCCGAACTACGATTCGTGTAGGAGAAAGACCCTTTGCTCGGGCCATCTTAATATAGTCCTGCGTCAATACCTCGAGCATGCTAGACCGAGTAAGCCTAGCTATGATTGCCATAGGTCCAGTGGCCAATGCGAGTGTTGGTAAAACCATATGCCTTGGACTACTCCATGTAGCAGCAGGAAGCCATTCAAGATTAACAGCCAACTGTTGAATTAAAAGTGTGGCAAGTACAAAGTTTGGTATGGATATTCCAATAACCGCAAAAGTCATAGCTGCGTAATCCAACACTCCATTATGCCTTAGAGCAGCCAAAGTCCCTAAAATAATCCCTGAAATTAAAGCAACCAGAATAGTTGTGATACCGAGTTCAAAGGAAATTGGGAAACCCCTTGCAAGCAAATCATTTACTGTTTCATTTGGTTTTTTAATAGAAGGGCCAAAATCAAAGGTAACAATAGATTTCAAATAATAGAAGTATTGAACATATAGCGGCTCGTCCAGTTTATAAAACTTTTCTAAGTTTTTCTGTATCGTTTCGTTCGTCGTTCTTTCCTCATTAAAGGGAGAGCCAGGGATTGAATGCATTAAAACAAACGTAAGGGAAGCTATGACGAGAATGGTCACAATCATCATCAAAAAACGTTTGAGAATATATTTTGGCATGACAGTCCTCCTAACAGAATTTGGTTTGCATTGCTAGCTCTGTCATGACAAGCATTGCACGATAGGCCTCAAGGATATCTTTTGCATTAAATTGAACAATAGTTGTACCATCGATAATGTGACACCCTGGCATTAATGCTGCCCATTCGGCCTGCCCATAATTAGCAAACTCTATTTTCAGGATAGGTTTGTCGGGAGGAATTAGAGGTTTTATATGGTCTTTTTTCGCTATAGCCTTTTGAATACCTTCAGATAGTAACGATTGTGCTTTTTTTGGATGAAGCGTCTTAATAGCTGATCTAGAAATGGATTCCTTTACGGCCACAGTCACAACACCATCTAGTAAGGCATTTGCTTCTCTACAGGCCCCATCATCGCCTGCAACCATTATCACTGGAACGCCGTAGTAGCCTGCTACAAACGCATTTAAGCCAAGCTCACCTACTGCTACATCATTAATAAAAAAGTTACGCACACCAAAAATCATCGAGTGACTCATCACCCCTGGCTGGCCAGCCCTAGAATGATAACCTGCAAAAACTGCCCCTGCGTATGATTCATCTAATGATTGAACCATCGAATAAGGTTTTACATCTCCTGTTATTAAATATGCTTCTGGGTGCAGCTCCTCTACTAAAATATTATTCATTTTAGAGTGACTATCATTTACTAGAACTTCTTGAGCTCCGGCAGAGAGTGCTCCTTCAATAATAGCATTTGCTTCTTCGGTCATAATTCGTCTTGCCCGTTCGTAGTTATGCTTACTAGAATCTACAAAGGTATAGTCCGGAAGACCAGTTATCCCTTCCATATCCACAGATATAAACAGTTTCATTTATTGTCCCCCAAATTTTATGCTATTTTCTAATTTGTGTTATCACTTTATCAAAATATACCGAAAATTTCAATATCTCAAATCAGCTTTCAGTAAATTTTTTACAAATGGCTATATGAGTGTTTTATGGAACCATATGGCTTATCTAAAAGGACGGTTTACAAATGGATAATAAATATAATAATGACATTTTTTTCTTGCTGACGATCAGGTAAAAATAATGAGGTCATAGCCCCTCCTATATGGGAGAGTCTATGACCTAACATCCTAGCATATTCATTTATTGGTAACTCACATATTTAGAAAAGGTACTTGTAAAAAATATTATCTTAATCTTGGAAAGGATTGCTGCCCGAAACCTCCTCTGTTACCAAAGCCACCCATATTGCCGAATCCACCTTGTGCAGGATATGCTTGAGATGCCTCAGGCATTACTACTGTTTCGTTTGTTTCTGTGTAGTAGTATTGTGGAACATTTACAAGATGCTCTCTATTTACGTTTACAATTGGTTGAATTACTGGTTGAATTCGCGGTACAAAAGTGTCGTGAACACGATATTGAGCTGGGCATACTACTGGTTGAGCTGGGGAAGCCCAATTTGTTTGCTTACAAGAATTACAATGGTTGCTCATGTTTGTCACCTCCTTCATACACCTACTAGTAATAAATGCAGGAATAAGAAAGACAACCTAGACAAACACCTCAATTGCTAAAGATTTTTATTACTCCAAATTTCTTTGGATAGGTCGACAATGTATTTAAGCTTTTCCCATTGCTCTTCCTCTGTCAAAATATTTCCATGATGCGTTGAGGCAAATCCGCACTGTGGACTAATACAAAGCTGGTTTAAAGGCACATATTGGGATGCCTCCTTTACTCCTCTAAGTATGTTTTCTTTATCTTCTAACTCCCCTTTTTTTTGAGGTAAATACTCCAAGGACATCCCTTAAGGTAGTATGGCAAATGATCGTACCGGGAAACCTGATGCTCTTTCAGGCTTTGGAACAATATTAAAGATAATAGCTCCCTTGGCCGGCACTTGATGGAGATTTGTCAGCAGCTCTATTTGGAAAGTATCTTGCTCCAAGACGTAATACTCCGCTTGTAGCACTCCATTTTTGATATAATCCACACTAGAGTCTGTATCAAATGTTTCATGCCCCACTGCTTTAATCTTCCTTTTCTCGAATAGAAATTTCAATGCCTCCAATCCCCAGCCAGGCACATGGTTGTTACCTTTATGGTCTTTATTGTTAAAAGCATCAACATCTGGCCATCTTTTACTCCAATCAGTTCTTAAAGCAACAAAGGAGCCTTCCTCCACCTCTCCATGAACTCTTTCAAAGTGAAGGATATCCTCGACTGATAAAGTAAAATCACTATTTTCAGCCACTTCCTTTGATTTGTCTATGACAATCAAGGGTAAGACTAATTCCTTCAATCCAAGCTCCTCTAAGTATCGGGCCTCTCTAATAAAATGGATGGGTGCATCCAAATGTGTTCCATATTGACCGGCAAATTGAAAGCTTTGTGCGAAAAAGCCATCGGCATGTGTAAAAAGCGTTTGGATATTAGCACCTTCGAAAGCCGAAAAATGAGGTGACTCTGGTCCAAATGTATGTGTAAGATCTACCCACCGTTTACTCTTTAACAACTCCAATGCTTGCAATAATTCTGATGACATAATCCTCTCCCTTTCTTAAATAAATTAACAAATAAAACCCCTTCTTAAAAATAAGAAGAGGCTCCATATATAAAAGGGTTGGTCTCTTCTTATCTTCAGCATTATATGCTTCCGGAATTAGCACAGTACAAAATTGCCTGTTGCTGAGGTTTCAAAGGGCCTAGTCCCTCCACCTCTCTAGATAAGAAATAAAATTATTTGATTATTCTATATAATAATATTTTCAATAATTTCAGTCAATATTATATTAGAGAAATAAATTGAGTTTATAGTCATGTTTAATTTCAAAAAACAAGGATATATTAACCATATATCCTTGTTTTCAGGCATAAAGGTTGAATCTTAAATTCTATATTAGTATAGTAGCGAATTGAGTTTAATTTTAAGGAGGTAAGTATGAAAAATATATCGAAAGTGTTTTATATTACAATAGGACTTATTATTTTAGCTGTTGGTTATGGGGTAATTGCGCCTGATAGCTTTGAAGCAGTAACAAATAGTATTAAAGTATTTGTCTCATCCTCTTTTGGTTGGTACTACATGCTTTTAATGTCCCTCATGTTACTTGTGAGTTTATTTTTTCTCATCAGTCCATATGGAAAAATTCGTTTAGGGAAAGATACCGACAGACCTGAATTTAGTAGGGTTTCGTGGCTAGCTATGCTATTTTCGGCTGGTATGGGTATTGGTCTTGTGTTCTACGGAGCAGCGGAGCCGTTATCTCATTTTGCTAACCCTGCTACAGCGGAGCCTAATACGAATGAGGCATTCAAAGAATCCTTAAGACAATCCTTTTTCCATTGGGGTCTTCACGTTTGGGCTATGTATGGTGTGATCGCATTGTCGCTTGCATACTTTCAGTTTAGAAAGAAAGAGCCTGGTTTAATTTCAGCAACACTGAAGCCAATCTTCGGCAAAAAAATGGAAGGCCCCTGGGGTATTCTGGTCGATGTGCTAGCAGTCTTTGCTACCGCTTTTGGAGTAGCGACTTCTCTTGGCTTCGGCGCTGTTCAAATTAACGCAGGGTTAAACTATCTTTTTGGTGTTGAAGTAGGAATTTTTTCTCAATTTATTATCATTACAGCTGTAACCGTATTATTTGTAGCTTCTGCTTGGACTGGTTTAAGCAAAGGTATTAAGTATTTATCAAACCTTAACTTAGTTCTAGCTTTAGCTTTACTATTATTTGTCATAGTTCTAGGTCCAACTTTACTAATATTCAATATGTTTACGGATACCTTTGGAGGATACTTGGCGAACATCGTGCAAATGAGTATGCGTACGGCTCCGCTTAATGAGTCCAATCGAGAGTGGTTGGATGCTTGGACAATCTTCTATTGGGCTTGGTGGATTTCATGGGCACCATTCGTAAGTATGTTTATCGCACGGGTTTCTAAAGGTAGAACAATACGAGAATTCATGACAGGGGTATTAATTGTTCCCACGCTACTTGGTGCTATATGGTTTTCTGCCTTCGGTACAACAGCTATTGATATTCAAAAAAGTGGTTTAGTGGATTTGGCTGGTTTAGCAACGGAACTAACTATTTTTGAAATGTTTCATACCATGCCATTTTCTTTAGTTATTTCCCTGTTTGCTATTCTACTAATTAGCTCTTTCTTCATTACCTCTGCTGACTCAGCAACCTTTGTTCTTGGGATGCAGTCAACGAACGGCTCTTTAACTCCGCCAAATACTGTAAAATTAACTTGGGGAGTTATTCAATCAACTATTGCCCTAGTCTTACTTTCGGTAAATGGTTTAACAGCATTACAAAATACGATTATTATTGCTGCATTGCCATTTTCTTTTATTATGATTCTAATGGTTGTATCGTTATTTAAAGCATTAGGAAAAGAAAAGCCAACTAAACTTTCATGATTTGTGTTTAGTTTGGCTACTGGGTTATTATGAGATAATATGAGAAGAACGATTAAAGGTGATGGTAGAGAATGATCCGTACGTTAGGCATCACTAAGGAGCGTCAAGTAATAACAGACTTTTCCTTAGAGGAAGTGAAGCAAGATAAGTACGAATATTATTGGGTCGATATAGGAGAGCCTACGAAGGAAGAGGAAGCTCTACTTAGTACCTTCTTTGGATTTCATCCGCTTGCAATTGAAGACTGTCTATTAATGTTGCAACGTCCAAAGCTAGATTATTATGAGGGACATACATTCTTTGTCCTTCATACCTTCGACGACAACTCCTTGCAAGCAGAGGAGCTCAACTTGTTTATAGGAAAAGACTTTATTGTTACTTTTCACATACCACCGATGCATGAATTAGAGGAAGCAAGAAAGCGAATAATGCAAGAACATAAGGGCTGGGATTTAGATGCTGTCCATATGGCTTATCATATTATTGATCAGGTGGTTGATGCTTACTTTCCAATTGTCTATCGAATTGAGGATTATTTAAATGAAGTAGAGGACAATCTAACGCTTGATATGAAGCATTTATCTCTAGATCAAGTTTTTGATTTGCGAAGTGATTTACTACGTCTTAGACGAACAATTGTCCCTATGAGGGATTTGCTTTATCGTGTCATTAGCTCTGAGCGGATTAGCTTATCTCCTACCGAAAAGGCATATTTTACAGATATTTACGACCACTTACTAAAATTAGTTGAAATAGTGGAAGCCAATCGCGAGCTGACTGCTGATATAAGAGATAGTCATGCCTCGATTAATTCAAGTAGAATGAATCGAATCATGATGATTTTAACAATTGTTTCTACCGTCTTTATTCCACTTACCTTCATTGCTGGTGTATATGGGATGAACTTCACTTATATGCCCGAGCTAGAATGGAAATATGGATACTTTGTCGTACTCGGCTTTATGGCCTTCATTGTCATTGGGATGCTATCTTGGTTTGGCTATAAGGCTGGTTTAGGCTTTTTAAGAATTAAATATACTAAATGGTGCTTTTATAAAAAAATAGGATATTCAAGTGAAATACTCTTTGATTAGATTCAAAGGCTCCGTCTTCTATTTCAGACGGAGCCTTTTCTAATGGACATGAATGCTATTTCCAATGGCAGATTTGTAATTTGTTATTATCTATATCTAAAAAAGTAAAGAAATGATTGGGTTCATCATGTTCGATTTCACTAACCTCTACACCCTTATTTTGAAGATTTTCATAGGCTGATTGAATATCCTTTGTAAAGAATATTGGATAAGTACGAGTTTCTATATTCATGATTCCCTCTTCAAGTGTCAAGGGCATCTCACTACTCCCTATGCTTAATGCTCGGTAGGATTCTCCTATATAGGATTCCTTTAAACTTAATAACTCTTGATACCACTTACTAGCTTTTTCCACGTCACTAACTTGCAAGCTAATCGTGTCTATTCTATCTATCATACTTCCCTACCCCTCCTTATTGTTGTGAATTGGTTGTCCAATAGTAAAACAATGCAGTAAATGTGAGTTTTTCTTGATAGCTTAGATCTCTGGCTAGAGATACATGGACATTCATGGCCTGTGTTTCGAATGCAGGATGTGTTGCATAAGGAAACATTCCAAAGCGATAAGTAGCAAGCCTTCTTTCTTCTAAATTATTAATATCTATGTCACCATAAACACTCTTCGCTTCCGCCTGAAACATCTTCCTATTTTCGCCATCATAAACGATGACCCTATTTCTTACGGAAAATAACGGTAAAATGGCGGTAGAGAAATGCTCTCCTTCATAACTATATATTTTTAATTGCATAAATTTCCACTTGTTTTTTATGACAAACCTGCATACCTGTTTATCATCCATGGTATCCACAGTGTAGGTTACTGGAAAAAACATTCCTGATTGTAAGAAAGAAAAAGAGGTCAACATTCTTACTATGGGAAAATCCTTGGAAGGCGCAATTTTATATAATCTCTCTCCAGTATTAGATACAAGAAAGCTTGTCGGTATTATATTTACATCTTTTTGAAAGTTTAATTCGTTTAGTGGAAAGGTTTCCGAAAAGTAGCTCTTATCTATTTGATCAGAAGGTAATTTGTTTGCTGCTTCTTGAAAAAAGAAGGCAGTCCCTAATGCCATAAAAAAAAGAAAAGCAGTTAGAAAGTGATTAGCTAGATCATCTTGAAAAGTCGTTTCTGTAAATTGAATAAATACTATGTAAGCCAAAACACCCACAAATGCCCCTATTCTCGTGTACTTGGCGGTCCTATCATATATATGCTTCATTCTCTTCACCTCTAGTTATACCTACGTCTAAAATCTCTAAAAGTTCCAATAACCAAGAAAAGCGCAAGTGCCTATGTCTGCCCCGACAAGCAAATGGAGGCCGGCGAGGAGGCAGCTCCTCAGTCACCACAGCCGGAATCCATTTGACCTCGAGGGCAAGGCGCTGGAGCTGGACATCTTAGAAATGCAAAAGCGTCTGTTTTGCCCCGACAAGCAAATGGAGGTCGGCGAGGAGGCAGCTCCTCAGTCACCACAGACGAAATCAAAAAAACCCTTAAGGACGTATCCTTAAAGGGCTAGTGCTCTAAAGCACGCTGAAATAATTTTCTTAGAAATTGATATAGTAAATAAACCCCAAATACAAAAGCAATGACAATGATAGCATCAACGATTACTAAAGGCAGGTTAATAGGCTCTAAAAAGATTTGGACTAAGATAATTAAATAAAGTACGGCAGCAATTCCTGCCAAAATAACTACACCCATTACAGAAAGCTGCGAATAGGAGAGCTCCTTTATATCTGACCGATGCTTAATCCATTCTAAAGCAAGCACTAAAATAACAACCGTAATCATGATGGTAATCTCATGAAAGAAAAGAGTATTTATAAGATAAATGGCTAGCAAAAGTAGCAAAAGGTATTTATAGTTATCTTCTATTAGTTTTAACACATAGCCACCTCCTATAGTTTAATACTTCATCTCAAGGCGTTGTCTACGGTGAGCACGTCTAGCAGGACCTGACTCAAATAATCTTTTTTCATCCTCAGTTTCTGGATGAATGCCCGGTACAGGAACTGGTTTACCATCAGTGTCTACAGCAACCATCGTTACAAATGATTCTGTTGTAAGTTTTTCTTCTCCTGTTAAAAGGTTCATGGATGTAACACGCACATAGACCTCCATAGAAGTCCGACCCGTAGACGATACAATAGCATCCAATTCAATAACATCCCCCACTTTAGCAGAGGATAAGAAATCTACAGAATCTATAGAAGCTGTTACTACTGCTCCATTCGCATGTTTCATCGAAGTAATTGCTGCTATTTCATCAATATATGCAAGTACCTTTCCACCAAATATCGTTTGATGATGATTTGTATCTGGCGGTAAGATTAGATGTGTTTGAATTGTTCTTGACTGACCCATTGGGTTTGTTTTCATATTGCTTCACTCCTGAATTTCATATACATTTTTAAAATAATATTACGTACTCTAGTATAGCATTAATTCATCCCACAAAGTGTATGAATAGCTTTTACTATTACCTTACCCAATGTATAAATAGTTACTCTCCTTCATGCATTTGATATACTAATTTTAATATAAAAAGTAGGTGGTCTTAATGAGAATTAATAAGTTTTTAAGTGAAGCTGGTATTGTATCAAGACGCGGAGCAGATAAATGGATTACGGATGGTAGGATTACTATTAATGGAACAAAAGCAGAACTCGGAAGTCAAGTAGAAGCAGGTGATGATGTCCGTGTAGATGGAAAACCGGTGAATGTCGAGCAGCCCCTTGTTTATCTAGCGCTTAACAAACCTGTGGGAATAACAAGTACAACAGAGCGTCATATAGAGGGAAATATCGTGGATTTTGTTAATCACCCTCTTCGGATATTTCACATCGGACGTCTTGACAAAGATTCAGAAGGTTTAATTCTTCTAACCAATGATGGTGACATTGTAAATGAAATTTTACGAGCGGAAAACAAACATGAAAAAGAATACATCGTTACGGTAAACGAAAGAATTACTGATTCGTTCATTGAAAAAATGAGTAATGGGGTTCGAATACTAGACACAAAGACACTCCCTTGTAAGGTAAAAAAATTAGGACCCTATACGTTTAACATTGTTTTAACTCAAGGGTTAAACCGCCAAATTAGAAGAATGTGTTCGGCATTAGGGTTCACCGTAAAAAAGCTTCAACGTATACGTATTATGAATATTACCCTAGACGGTTTAGGGATTGGTCAATGGCGGGATTTAACGGAAAAAGAGAAACTAGTACTATTTAAAGAACTAGATTATTCACCCAAAAGATAAACAAGCGATCCATAACGGATCGCTTGTTTTTTATGAATTTCCAGCCACTCGTTTTTCAAGAGGCTGATATAGTTTTTTCTTGTCTACATCAGGTAAAATCGTTTCTATCTGTTCTAATGCAATTTTTGCGCCGTAGTCCATCCCTTGACATCCTCCAAGCAATACCAAGTCGCCTTCTTTTGCTTCTTGCAAGCCTTGGTTAATAGCATCGGGCAGTTCTTCGTATAACTTCACTTCAATGCCTGCCTCTTCCATTACCTCTTGAAAGACTGCTAACTCTTGCTCGGAAACAATGTCCTTCGCAGTTACATGGGAACGACTAAGTGTGGCAATTACTTCTGTTATTCCTAATTTTGGGGCCCATTTTGCAATTGTCTCTGCATTTTCTCTATTAACCGTAACGCCACGATCTCCTCGGATTGCATAAACAAGTCTCACACGATTAAAATCCATCTTTTCTAACGTACCCAGCGTGATATCAATATTACCGCTATTTGCAAAATGATCGTCAATTATTTTAAACTCATCTTCAAAAATAATTTCAAAGCGTCTTTCTACACCTACAAATTCCTGCAAGCTTTTTTGTATAGTAGTAACTGGCACCTCACAAAGTAATCCAATTACAATACTTACCATGGAATTATAAACAGAATGAAACCCTGGTGTCGATAATTGAATAGAAAATGATTGTTTTGGAATTACTATATCCGCTGTAACTAAATCTTTTGTAATTTCCACTGTGAAGTTAGCTCGTCCTGTAGATAAATCTAGATCCTTACAAATAACGTCTGCTGATTGATCTTTTACACCAATCGTAATAACAGTAGCCTGCGTTTGATCAATAAGTGAAGCAGAGTATTTATCATCTAAATTTAAAATTGCAGTTTTATCCCCTCCAGCATTTCGGATTAAACTAGATTTATGAGCGAAATAATTCTCAAAGGAGGAATGTAAGTCAATATGTTCTCTGCTTATATTGTTTAATGTGACGATATCAAAATCGACACAACCAACACGATGCAGTTCTAAGGCTGAAGAAGAAACCTCCATTGTTGCATGGGTAACCTCTTCTTTAACCATCTGAGCATAGAAACGTTGTAAATCAAGAGACTCGGGAGTAGTCAGCTCGGAAGGCTCTGCATAATCCCCTATTTTCACTACAACAGTCCCCATCAATCCTGTTTTTAACCCATGGTTTTCTAGAATAGCATTCGTCATAAAGGAGGTAGAAGTTTTGCCGTTAGTTGCAGTGATACCTATTGTTTTAAGCTTTTGTGTTGGATTACCGTAGAATGTAGCAGCTGCTTGCGCTAAAGCCTTACGTGCATTCTCGACTTTGTATTGAGGTACATCCAATTCAAGAAATTCTTCTACCACTACAGCAATAGCACCTTTTTCCACTGCTTGTCCAGCGTATAGATGCCCGTCAGCTTTAAAACCTTTTATACAAAAGAAAACTTGACCACTCTCCACTCTACGTGAATTATAGGCAAGACCTGTAATATCTATTTTCTTAGCATTTTTGACGTCTACTATAGGTAGATGCTTCATAAGTTCAGATAATTCCATCAAAATAGCCACCTTTTTATCTTTAAAATCTTTCCAATCAAGTTTACATCAAAATTAAAAAGAAGTGAATTAAAAGAACACGCTTACCAATTATTATGATATTTTTGCTCTGTATAATACGGTAAAGTACCCTCATCCTACATTTAAGGAGGGGACTCTATGACGGATACAACATCGAAAAGAAACTTAAAACCACTATGGATCCTAATATCATTTATAGTATTGATTACAATCGTTCTACTACCCACCCCAGAGGATTTGCCAGTAGCAGGTCAAAGAGCATTAGCCATTCTTGCTTTTGCCGTAATTCTTTGGATAACTGAAGCGGTATCCTATCCCGTAAGCGCTACGATGATTGTAGCCCTTATCGCTGTCCTATTGGGATTTGCACCTAATTTAGAAGACCCAGCAACAAATATTGGAACAGCAGATGCCTTAAAAATGGGACTTGGTGGGTTCAGTAATTCGGCTGTAGCTCTTGTAGCTGCTGCACTCTTTTTAGCTTCAGCCATGCAGGCAACCAATTTACATAAAAGAGTTGCCTTATGGATTTTGTCACGTGTAGGTGCAAAAACTGGAAGTATTGTGTTTGGAGCTATAATTGTATCCATTATTTTAGCCTTTTTTGTTCCTAGTGCAACTGCTCGAGCTGGGGCGCTTGTACCAATCTTAATGGGTATGGTTGCTGCTTTCGGGTTACCAAAGAACAGTAAGTTAGCTGCCTTATTAATTATCACTGCCGCTCAGTCTATTTCCATATGGAATGTGGGAATTAAAACAGCTGCAGCTCAAAACATGGTAGCATTAGGCTTTATAGAGAATGAGTTTGGTGAGACTATTTCTTGGAGCGATTGGTTTATCTATGCTGGTCCTTGGGCTATTTTAATGTCCATCATTCTTTACTTTGTCATGGTAACCATTATTAAACCTGAAACAGAAAATATACAGAATGGTAAAGAAATAACTAGAAAGCAGCTTCAAGAGCTTGGCCCCTTGAAGCCAAAAGAGATACGATTAATTATTATTTCAATAATATTGCTTTTACTCTGGTCAACAGAAGGAACCTTTCATGAATTTGATACAACAACTGTTACTATTATTGCTATAGCAATTTTGCTAGCTCCTAAAATTGGTGTGTTTGATTGGAAAATTGTTGAGGGATTAATTCCATGGGGTACTATTATTGTATTTGCAGTCGGTATTTCATTGGGTACCATCCTTTTAAATACGGAGGGTGCCCAATGGCTATCAGACAATATTTTCGGCACATTAGGATTAGACCAAATGCCTTTCCTTGCAATTATTGCCTTAATATCAGCATTTAATATTATCATCCATTTGGGATTTGCTAGTGCAACTAGTCTTTCCTCCGCTTTAATTCCAATTTTCATCGCTCTTACATCTACTATTTCCTTAAATACGAATGAAATTGGATTTGTTCTTATTCAGCAATTTGTTATTAGCTTTGGCTTTCTTCTACCAGTCAGTGCTCCGCAAAATATGCTTGCATATGGTACTGGAGCTTTTGGTGTAAAGGATTTTCTTAAATCGGGAGTTCCGCTTACTATAATCGGCTATCTTCTCATCCTTTTGTTTAGCGCTACCTATTGGCAATGGGTTGGGTTATTATAAACAAAATTTCTTACCTTTTTATAAAAGGGTGTCCAAAATATTTGGACACCCTTCTTTCAACTAACTAGCTCATTAGAAGAGATACAAACCCTTCCTATTCGGCTTCCGGATACTTATCCATACAAAAAGCTAGCACCATCGATTCTTCCTCGTCTTCCAATCCAAATTCTAATATCTTTCCATCAGATCGATTTATAAAATGATATTGTTTAATTTGAGCGGCATCGTTAACAACAGCCAAAATAACTCGAAGGTCGAGAGAGTTGCCTTCTACATATAGTTCATCGTCTTCCGGCACTTCAATTCCTAGTAGAAATTCATAGCGGTCTCCAGGTATTATTCCTGTTGGATCCTTAATACGTTCTACCTCATAAGATTCAATTTTCACGACTTGCACCTCCATCTACTTATTTTAGCACTTGAAAGAATTTTTTTCTTTTTTGTTATAATACCAAATTATTCTTTGATTCTAATTCACCCTAAAGCTTTTTCATTATTTTTACTGTCTCATTTGCTAATAATGGAATTAGACTCAAACCTACTACGATAGCCCAATCCTTTAACTGTAATGATTGTACACTAAAAGCTTCTGCCATAGGCCCTACTGTTACTATTAACACCTGAAGAAGAACTCCCAGTAATATAGAATAGATTAACCACTTATTCTTAAAAAGCCCTGCTTTAAAAATCGACTGTTTAAACGAACGAAAGTTTAACGAGTGGATTAGTTGCGAAAAGCTAAGGGTAATAAATGCCATCGTTTGTGCATGGACAAGACTGTCATCAGGGACATTACTAGTATCTCCTTCAAGACCTATCAGAAAAGCTAGTAGAGTCAATCCACCAATAAGCAGTCCATTTAAGAGCATGAAAGGAATCATCCCATGGAAAAGCTGCTCCTTTTTACGGCGAGGTTTTTCTTTCATTACACCAGATTCTTCCGGATCTACCCCTAAAGCTAACGCTGGAAATGTATCGGTAACGAGGTTTATCCATAGTATGTGGATGGAACGAAGAGGCGTTGGCCATCCGGCAAGGATTGCAATAAATAAGGCGATAATCTCTCCTAAATTACAGGAAAGTAGAAATACGATAGACTTTTTAATATTTTTATAAATATTTCTTCCTTCTTCTACTGCCTTAACGATAGAGGAAAAGTTATCATCAGTTAACACCATATCTGCCGCGCCTTTCGCAACGTCAGTCCCAGTTATCCCCATCGCAACACCAATATCTGCTTCTTTTAAAGATGGAGCATCATTTACCCCGTCCCCTGTCATAGATACAGTATTCCCAGCATCCTTTAATGCCTTTACAATTTTCACCTTATGTTCAGGAGAAACCCGTGCAAATACATTTGTTTCTTCACATACGACCTTTAGCTGCTCCGCTGATAGTTGGTCAATTTCCATACCTTCCATAACTTGAGTTTGTTTTGATGCGATACCTAACTCACTTGCAATGGCAAAAGCTGTGTCTTTATGATCGCCTGTAATCATGACAGTACGTATTCCAGCCGTTCTACAAATAGATATGGAATCCTTTACCTCTAGTCTTGGTGGGTCTATCATTCCGACAAACCCTACGAAGATAAGCCCCTGCTCCGCATGTTCTATATCCAGCTCCTCTTCTATCTTAAAAGCAGCTCCTAATACTCTTAAAGCCGCTTGGGACATTGTATGGGAAGCCACTAATATATCAGCCCTTAAAGCCGCAGATAAAGTGATTACTCTATTTTTGTACAGTATTCGATCACAATAATCTAACAAACGATCAATGGCACCTTTTGTCATTACATAATAGAGTTCCCCTTGCTCATGTATGGTCGTCATTAACTTGCGGTCCGAATCAAAGGGAATCTCCCCCACACGAGGATATTCTTTTTCTAAAATAATCTTATTTATACCATGCTGATAGCCTGCTGCAATCAATGCAATTTCAGTTGGATCACCTGTTGATTCCCCTTCCACATATGTCGCATCATTACAGAGAACAAAAATATCTAATAGTTGAGCATGAGCTTGATTTTTTTTATTGAGCTTTTCTATATCTATGATTTCACTATCGGCATAAAAATTCGTTACGGTCATTTTGTTTTGAGTAAGCGTCCCAGTTTTATCTGTACAAATTACGTTTACGGAACCCAGTGCTTCCACAGCCGGGAGCTTTCGGATTATTACTTGCTGTTTAATCATTCTTTGAACACCGATTGCTAATACGATAGACACAATAGCAGGCATTCCCTCAGGAATAGCAGCAACAGCTAAACTAATTGCTACCATAAACATTTCAAGCAAATCTCTCTCCTGAATTAGTCCAATTATAAAAATGAAGGCAGAAATCACTAAAGCGGCTATCCCTAGATACTTTCCAACCTGTGCTAAACTTTTCTGAAGAGGAGTTTGCTCATCCTCTGAATGTAACATTCCCGCTATTTTCCCCATTTGAGTACCCATACCAGTGGCTACTGCTATTCCAGAACCTCTTCCAGAAGTAACTAGTGTAGACATAAAAAGCATATTCTTTTGATCGCCTAAAGGAACTGTCTTGTCAGTTTCTATCAGCTCAATCGTAGCATCTTTTTCTACGGGAACTGACTCTCCTGTTAGCGCAGCTTCCTCTACCTTTAAATTGGCTGATTCAATTATGCGGATATCACAGGGGATATAAGACCCTGCTACCACTATCACCATATCCCCCGGTACTACCTCTAGAGAATCAATTTCTTTTACTATTCCTTCACGCTTCACGATAGCCTTTGGATTAGACATATTTTTTAATGCCTCAAGTGCATCCTCCGCCTTCGACTCTTGTATTACCCCTACTACCGCGTTTATAACGACTACCAAGCCTATAATGATAGCATCTGCTATTTCATTCACAAAAATAGAGATAATGGCGGCAAAAAGCAACACATAGATGAGTGCATCATTTAGTTGTGATAGCAATCTTTCTGTCAAAGTTTTTTTCTTAGCTGTAGCCAATCGATTTGGACCATATATTTCTAGTCTTTTTTTTGCTTCCTCATTTGTCAGGCCGTTTGGTGATTCAATTTTAAGCTCTGTTAAAACTTCTTGGGATGATTTACTATACCACATGGAGATTTCCAGCCTTTCTTCTTGAGATACCATTAATGTAGGAAGGAGATAACTTTCTCCTTAAATAGCAATTGACTAGAATATGGTCTTTTAATCAACTTGATCGTATTTAATTCAAAAAGCAAGGTAGAAAACTATTTATCTTCATTACTCTTTTTTATATGAATACGCCCTTCCTTTGAAACAGATAGATGATATCCGCTTTCTAGCTCCATATCTACTCTAGAAGTTTTACTCATCTGCTTTGAAAAATACCACCTACGCTGAGGAGGAACTAAAAGTATATAGGCATCTTTGTTGCCCAGAAAGTTTAAGGAATCTTGCTCTATCTGATAATTACCAGAAATAAGAATACCTATGTCCTGTAAAGCATCTCCTACCTGTTGTACATATGGAGTAGTAATACTA
Organism: uncultured Psychrobacillus sp.; assembly: GCA_934234185.1. Taxonomy (GTDB): domain Bacteria; phylum Bacillota; class Bacilli; order Bacillales_A; family Planococcaceae; genus Psychrobacillus. Next base: position 74,174 of record CAKQHO010000002.1, read on the forward strand.
ACTTCACTAATATTTAAGAAAGATTGGGTAGTAAAATCACTCCAGAGATCCGCATGTCTTCTTCCAATGAATTCGATTACGTTTCCTGCAGGATCCTCAAAATAGAATGCATCTGCATCAAATCTTGCGTAGTAAATATCCTCTAAACCGGCTTCTCTGTTCAAGGAAATCTTTTCTTTCACCCAATGTTTGGCAAGCACGTACTGATTGCCTGGAATATTTATGGCAAAATGATAAAGCGTATCCTCTTCTGTCTCTACAAATTTAAGGATAGATTCGCCAATTTTCATTTGAAAATAGTTTTCCTCAGATTCCTCAATAGCTATTTCTAAAATATTTTGATAAAACCCTCTTAGCTGTCTTAAACGATTTGTATACATGGTAACCACTTTAAACATTTGCTACACCTCCTTTTACATGGACGAGTTTAAATCTTTCACATACAACTAACATATCCTCACAGAATTCATTTCCAGTGCCATTTAATTCGTCTGTAAAAAAATCAACATGAACGTCTTTCCAATATGTATAGCTACGGTCTCCTTCTCCCTCATCAAAAGCAAATTGTTCAGAAACCTCATTAAACGGTATAATTTGCACCTCCGTTGTTTGGATTATACAAGCCGGCTCCTCTTTTCCATTTAAAACGATACTATATTCTCCCACTTGTGGAAGCGGAGCTCCTTCTAATTGATAAAGATCATATGCAGAGCAGGTAGCAGTTTTTATCCCATCTATTACTAGTTGTGCAAGATAATCAGGGGTTCCTCCAAATTGCCATGCACTAACATTTTTCGGCTTCTTGCCCTCTCCCCAAAACTCGTTCCAGTATTCATTAGATAACTTATTCATTTTCTATAACCCCATTTTTTCATTTTTCTTAATTTTAGTATAGTAAACGAACTATCAAATTACTATCTAATTAACTATGCGCATAAAGGAAGTTTGTCTAACTACACATATTTCTTTTAAAGTGGCTCAATTTGTGAATTAATAGAAGGTATATTTAGAAAAAGGAGAAGATACGATGACTAAGAAACTATTTTATCAAAATCCTAATCTTCAGCACTTTTCTGCAGAGATTATTCGCCAGGAAGCAGATTATGTAGTTCTATCAGAAACAGCTTTTTATCCGACAGGCGGCGGACAGCCCCATGATACAGGATATTTAAATGCCGTAGAGGTAGTGGGTGTAGAACTAGTGGATGATGAAATCCGCCATTATCTTTCCAAACCTCTGATATCCTCAAAGGTAGAAGGCAAGTTAAACTGGGACAGACGATTTGATCATATGCAACAACATTGTGGGCAGCATATTCTTTCTGCCGCCTTTGATGAGCTTTATCATTATAAGACTGTAAGCTTTCATCTGGGAAAAGACAATGTGACGATTGATTTGGATACGGAGAATATTACACTGGAACAACTTGCTTCAGTAGAAAAGCTAGCTAACCAAATTATTTTAGAAAACAGACCAATAGAAACAAAATGGGTAACAGAAGAAGAACTAGCTAGCTACCCATTAAGAAAGCCTACGAAGGTTAAGGAAGATATTCGCCTAGTTATTATCCCTGATTATGACTATAATGCTTGCGGTGGGACTCATCCCACTTCAACTGGACAAGTTGGTCAATTAACAATCGTGAGAACAGAAAAACAGAAAAAATATACCCGAGTAGAATTTTTATGTGGACATCGAATTATTGAGCACTTTTCTCGTAAGGAGTTAGTTTTAAACGATCTAATAAGCACCTTAAGCTCTCCTGAAAGCCAGCTTGTCGAGTCCGTACGAACGCTTTTAAACAGTAATAAACAGCTTGAAAGAAAACTTAACGAAATTCAGGAGAAGCTATTGTCATATGAAGCAAAGGAGTTCAGCGAGCAGCTAAAAGATACAATAGTTACAGCCAATTATCAGAATAGGTCTATTCATTCCCTACAAAAACTAGCGAAATTAGTCGTAGAGCAAAACCCTCAATTAGTTTGTTTTCTAGCCTCCGAGAACGAGGAGAAATTACAAATCGTAGGTGCTAGAGGTACAGAAAGAGCAGAAAATATGAATGAAATCATTAAAACACTTCTCGCAACAATTAAAGGAAGAGGCGGTGGAAATGCAAGTTTCGCCCAAGGTGGTGGTGAGTGTACCATTACTGGGGAGGAACTGATTCATCAAGCTATTTCTCTTATTTCAGTTACCTAACCTAAGCTTGCTACATATACTATTTTGACTTAGTTAAGAGAGGAGGATTTAACTTGACCAATCCATTTCCGTTTCCACAGCAGGGTGATTTTCCTGGTAGACAGTGGCCGGGGAATATTAACCTGCCCCTAATTCCGGGACAGCCATCCAACTTATTTCCAGGTGGGCCTAATCAACCTGGAAATAGACCGGGTGGACCTGGCAATCCACCAGGACAAAGACCGCAAGGCCCTCCAAGTACACCACCACCGTCTTTTACACCACAGAGAAATAGCTCTGATGTAGGAGTATTTGCGGTAGACCCGGGCTCCATCCGTGGATGCCTATTTAGGAATACGTATATTTGGTTAGATAACGGCAGATCATTTTGGATTTATCCAACTTATGTGGGACGTAATTCTGTATCAGGCTTTCGTTGGAATGGTTTTATGTGGACATATTACGGCACTGATTTAGGTCGTGTATCTTCTTTCCAATGTTTCTAGAATAACGGTGTAACCTATAAGAGCATTAAATATTCCAAAAACCGAGGATTTCCCTCGGTTTTTTTGGTTTTTTTCTAACATAATTTCTCTAAACGCTAGCGAGAAAAAAGGTAATTCGTGAATTTGTTATCACTGAAAAAATGTATGTATTTATTATTTTATATGGTATCTTAAAATTATACCTAAACGCCCCCAATACTTTACAAAGTCTTGGATTTGCGATAAATTTAGCTAGGTAAATAAATTCATTAGGAGTTTGAAAATACATATGAATCCAATTATTCATGAGCTTTTTCAAAGGTCACGTTATTTATCTTACAAAGCAAATATGACACTGAGACAGTATAACTTATATTCCTCTCAGTGGTCCGTCTTATACTGTGTAGAAAAACAAAAGGAAATGACATTAACTCAAATATGGAAGTATCTAAATGTGGAGGCTCCTACTATTACACGCACTGTTAATCGATTAGCTGATTTAGGATGGCTGGAGGTAACCCCTGGAAAGGATCGTCGAGAAAAAATGGTGAAGCTTACCACACAGGCATTAATTGATTTCCCTATGATACAAAAGTCAATGTCTGTTTTTGAGGATGATGTCGTATCTAACCTTACTCCTCAGGAACAAGATACTCTTTTGGAACTTCTGCAAAAACTTAAATAAGGAGTAATGCAATTTGGTAAGCAAAGAGCCTATATGGACAAAATCTTTTATCAGTTTGTTTTGTACAAACTTTTCTATTTTTATTATTTTCTACGGCTTAGTCACGGTACTCCCTTTGTATGTAACAGATGTGCTAAATCGCTCAGATGAAGAAGCCGGTTTACTAATGACCATATTTTTAATTTCTGCTATCATAGTAAGACCCTTTACAGGCACATTATTAGAGTTAGTAGGAAAACGTAAGATGCTTTGGATTAGTCTCTTATTATATTTGGTATGTACCATTCTGTACTACTTTATTGAACCATTTAGTATCTTACTAGTATTACGCTTTATTCAGGGTATTTGGTTTAGTATTGCCACTACAGCAAGTGGTGCTCTAGCTGCTGATACTGTTCCTATCACCAGACGAGGTGCTGGCTTAGGATATTTTACGATGGCTACAAATCTTGCTGTAGTAGTAGGACCTATGATAGCACTTTCACTTATACAGAATTTTTCTTATGATGTCTTCTTTATAGCAATGAGTGTGATTGTAGTAATTGGTTCCATTACCGCTTTGGGAATACCTAAGGATCAAGAAAAAGCTAAATCTCCTATTAAACGGAAGTTTACTTGGAACGATTTATTTGAAAAGAAAGCTGTGACAATTTCATTAATTGCTGGTTGCGTTGCGTTTTCTTATTCTAGCATCCTATCGTATTTAACTATTTATTCTCAAGAAAAAGATGTTCTATATTTAACTAGTACTTTTTTTGCGGTGTTTGCAATTGTAATGCTATTAACAAGACCGTTTACGGGTAGGATATTCGACGAAAGAGGTCCAAAATATATTATCCTACCTGGCCTATTCTTCTTAATGATAGGGTTTGTTTTACTAGCATTTATGGATGGTCCTGTGTTATTTCTTATAAGCGGGGCTTTTATAGGTTTAGGATATGGAGCAGTGGTTCCTAGCTTCCAAACCATCGCGTTACAATCGAGCAGCCATGAACGGAGTGGCTATGCTACCGCTACCTTTTTCACATTATTTGATACCGGGATTGCGTTAGGCTCCTTTGTTCTCGGAATAGTAGCGGCAAAGTTCGGCTATCAAAATTTATATTTATTGGCTAGCACCATCGTTCTTATTACTTTAATTGTTTTTCTTATTAAATCACGTACACCTCGTGTTGCCTAAGCAATACGAGTTTTTTTACGGAGAAAAATAGGAAATTATTCACCTCAAATATATTAGGAATAGTGTTTTTCTAATCGAAAGTATATAAATCCTTCATTTGGTAAGACTTATGTGGAATTACCATTAGGAGGGATATTATGTATAAACTTATTGGATTAATTTGTGTCACAGCTGTTTTTTTAGCTGGATGTGGATTTTCAGAGGCTGATGCAACAGAAAAAGTAAAAGTTGATGTTTCATTAGTGAATAGTGAAGGGAAAGAAATAGGTAAAGCAACTCTCACAGAGCATCAAAAGGGTGTTCATATTCTTTTACAGGCAAAAGACCTCAGCCCAGGTGTTAAAGGAATTCATTTTCATGAAACCGCAAAATGTGAGAAACCAACATTTGAGACAGCAGGTGGTCACTTTAATCCTACTGGAAAAGAACATGGCTTCCAAAACACAAAAGGGTATCATGCTGGGGATCTACCAAACATTGAAGTTGATAAGGATGGAACCATTGAGTTGGAAACTATATCACCCGCGGTAGTTTTGACAGCTGGAAAAAGCAACTCCTTGTTAGATGCTGATGGCAGTGCTCTTGTTATCCATGAAAACGCAGATGACTATGAGACAGATCCCTCGGGCAATTCAGGAAAACGAATTGTTTGTGGGGAAATTAAGAAATAAACCGGATGGTGAAAGTAATGAGAGTAATTGGATGGCTTCTTCTTCTATTTATGGCCATATTTTTCTCCAGGCCTATGTGGGAGGAATATACAACTGAATATGTAGATCTCTCTTTCCTTGAACCGGTAGATGATTGGATTGATTCATTAGAGGTTGAGCAATATTTTAATGAAGCTAAAGCGTATCTAATGGACATCAAAACGGAATCTGTGACACAGCCAGCGGAAAAAGAAATTGTTCTTTCGGAAGATGGCATAGAGCTAGAGCAGATTAAAATGGGGATGAAGAAAAGTGAAATTGAACAAGCTTTTGGGGACCCTAAACGTGTAAGTTTAAATGAGTATAACCTAGTTTGGCATACTTACCACGAGGATTATCTAAACTTTTTTATGGTAGCCTACGACAAAAGCAATAAGGTAAATGCTATGTTCACGAACCAACCTTCCTTCCACTCCTTTTTAGGTCTCGAAATGAATAGTACTAGAGATCAGGTCTTAGAGACTTTAGGTGAGCCTATTAAAAAGCTGAAAAAAGGAAATATCATTTATCTTCTCCCAGATACAGGAGAATATGATTTGTTTTTAATCAACGATAATTATATTACTTTCTTCTATGATTTGCATGAAGGACAGACCTTAACGGCTATCCAAATCATCGCAAAATCAGTAGAAAAAAATCAGCCTTCTACCTTTGGCGAGCCGTCGGAAGAGCTGAAAAAGGGATTTGAATATCAGCTATTTGACTTAACAAACTCGGCGAGAGCTATTAGGGGATTATCAACCCTTACTTATGACGAGACAATTAGTGAGACCGCTCGGAAGCATAGTAATGACATGGCAGCTCACAACTACTTTGCACATGAGAATCTACGAGGAGAGTCACCTTTCGATCGTTTAGAAGCAGATGGACATTATTTTACCTATGCAGGTGAGAATCTCGCTTATGGACAGAGTAGCAGTATTTTTGCTCATGAGGGATTAATGAATTCTCTTGGTCACAGAAAAAATATTTTAAATACTAACTACAAAAATCTAGGAGTTGGAACAGCGTTCAATGATAGTTCAACGCCCTACTACACACAAAACTTTTTTACAAAATAAACGAGAGAATCCATCCAATGATTCTCTCGTTTTTATTTATTTTAAATGAAATCCTTTGCCAGCCAGGAAATCTGCCATATGCTCTCGTCTTGGATTTTCTAGAAACTCAGCCATTTGCTTAGTCCAATTAGTCACCTTTTGATTAGATCCTCTATTCACATAGTATGCTTCCATTGTTTGATCATACTCTTTTAAGAGTTGTTCATACTTAAAGGAATTATATATGTTCTCATGTAAAATCGCATCTACAGGAAGGCGTGGTTTTACTTCATTTTGTTGATCTGGTACCCCCAAAGTAATACCGAATAGCGGGAACACACCCTCAGGCAGCTGAAATAATTCACTTACTTCCTCTGGAGCATTTCTCACTCCTCCGATGTAACAAATACCATAGCCTTTGGATTCTGCAGCAACGACTAGGTTTTGAGCGAATAATGCAACATCAACTGTGCCCACTAGTACGTTCTCCACTGTATCTATTGTTAACTCTGTATTATGTAGTTTTCCAGCGACCTGTAGACGGTTAAAATCAGCACAAAGGAGAAGTGCTGCTCCAGCTAAGTCAAACTGAACAGGATTCTTCGATAATCTTCCAAGCTCCTTTCTTTTTGCTTTATCGGTTACCCAGATAACACTATAAGCTTGAACAAAGTGAGAGCTAGCTGCATGCTGAGCTGTTGCAATTAACTCGGTAACTTCCTCCTTAGTTAGTTGATAGTCCTTATATTTTCTTACAGAAGTATGAGATCTTAATAATTTTTCTACCAAACTTCTACCCCTCTCTGTACACTTTTCTTTTAGTATAACGTATTTTCAAAAGTTCTTGAAAATTAATGATTTAGTTTAATTTACAAAAAATTGAATAAACTACTATTATTTTATTACCTCGTTCTATAAAATATATATTAGGCAGTCTATTAGAAAAGAGGAGAAGGAAATTGAATGCAATAGAATTAGAAGAAGCACCAATAAAGTACCCTCATCGAAGTACCCCAAGAAAAATTGTAGTGGCACGAATGGTGATGATTGCCATAGGAGCAATTTTAATGTCAGTAGGCTTAGAATTATTTCTAGTTCCTAATCAGATATTAGACGGCGGAGTTGTGGGAATTTCCATAATCCTCGCTCATTTAACAGGAGTCCGTCTCGGAATTTTTATCTTCGTCTTAAATATCCCTTTCTTTTTTCTTGGTTATAAGCAAATTGGAAAAACATTCGCCCTCTCTACACTTTACGGCATTACAGTGCTGTCCCTTTGTACTTCATTTCTACATCATATCCATCCATTTACAGAAGATCTTTTACTTTCTACCGTCTTCGGTGGGATAGTATTAGGGATGGGGGTAGGATTAGTTATTCGCCATGGTGGCTCTTTAGATGGATCAGAAATTTTAGCGATTCTCTTTAATAAGGCCCTCCCTTTCTCAGTTGGAGAAATCATCATGATTATTAACCTTGTCATTTTTTCATTTGCTGGCTTTGTCTTTACTTGGGAACAAGCAATGTATTCTTTCCTTGCATATTTTGTTGCTTTTAAAACTATTGATATCGTCATTCAAGGGCTAGATGAATCCAAGTCTATATTTATTATCAGCGAGGTAGTAGAAGAAATAGGTAGCGCTATTATGGATCGTTTAGGACGTGGTGTGACATATCTTAATGGTGAAGGAGCTTATACTGGAGAAAATAAAAAAGTGATCTTCACCGTTATAACTCGCTTAGAGGAGGCTAAGTTAAAATCTATTGTAGAAGAACTTGATGATTCCGCATTCCTTGCTGTTGGTAACATTGCAGAGGTACGAGGTGGGCGATTTAAAAAGAAGGATATCCATTAAGAAAAGAGCAAGCGCCTTTGAGCAAGGCATTGGTATTATGGCAGAAAATTTATGTACTTCTCTTTATTTAAAAAAACCGAACCCTTCTAGGATTCGGTTCTTTAAATTATTTTAAAGTTGTTTTTTCTTGTTCAAGCATTGTTCCATTTTCCATTAAATTGGTGTGGAATGAAAATGCTTTTTCTAACACGTGAGGAGTTTGTCCTCCTCTTTCTAGAGCTTCAATAAAATAATCTTGTAATTGCTTTTGGTACATTGGGTGAACGCAGTTGTTAATGATTAACATCGCTCTTTCTCTAGGTGCTAATCCACGTAAGTCTGCATAGCCTTGCTCTGTAACTACCACATCTACATCATGCTCTGTATGGTCTACATGCGCTACAAATGGAACAATACTAGAAATATTTCCACCCTTAGCGATTGATTTTGTCACAAAAATAGCTACGCGTGCATTTCTTGCGAAGTCTCCAGAGCCGCCAATTCCATTCATCATCTTTGTACCACACACATGTGTCGAATTTACGTTTCCGTAAATATCAAATTCTAGAGCTGTGTTAATAGATATTAATCCTAAGCGACGGATTATCTCTGGGTGGTTTGTTATCTCCTGTGGTCTTAATACAAGTTTATCCTGGTACTCATCGAAGTTCCCATAAACTTTATCCATCATTTCCTGTGAAAGAGTAATGGAACATCCAGATGCGAATTTTACTTTTCCTGCATCAATTAATTCGAAAACAGAATCTTGTAGTACCTCTGAATATACTTCTAAATTTTCAAATTCAGAATCAATCATGCCATGTAAAACCGCATTTGCTACTGAACCGATTCCCGCTTGTAATGGTGCTAATTCATTTGTTAATCTTCCAGCGTTTACTTCTTCACGCAGGAAGTTTATTAAATGTTGTGCCATTTGCTCCGTTTCTTCATCTGGAGGAACAATTGGCGATGGTGAATCCATATTTTTTGTAATAACAATTCCCTTAAGCTTAGTTGGATCAAATGGAATACCTACTGTTCCAATTCTTTGATCTGAAGCAGACAATGGAATTGGCCCTCTATTACCCTGAAGCTCTGGCTCATATATATCATGTACACCTTTTAACTTTTCTGTTGCATCCAAGTTAATTTCTACAATAATATTTTTTGCTTGAGAAATAAAAGTAACAGAGTTTCCTACAGAAGTAGTTGGAATGATCATTCCATCCTCTGTAATTGCAACCGCTTCCACAATCGCAAAGTCAACAGTTGGGAGAATACCTGTACGAATCAATTCAGCAGTATGAGATAAATGTTGGTCTACAAATAGATGATCTCCAGCATTAATATGCTTTCTCATAGTAGCGTCCGCTTGGAATGGTAGTCGTTTATTAATAATACCAGCTTCGGACATTAGTTTATCTATATCTGAACCTAAAGAAGCTCCTGTAAAAACATTTACTTTAAATGTTTCTTTAGTAGCACGTTCAACAAGTGCTTGTGGAACCGCTTTCGCATCTCCCGCACGTGTAAATCCACTTAATCCTAAAGTCATTCCATCTTGAATCCAAGATGCTGCTTCTTCAGCGCTAATAACCAGGCTATGAAAACTTGAGTCTTTAATTCGATCAAGATTATTCAGCATCATTTTACCCCCATCAACATAAATAAGTTTTGAATAAATTTTAACGCGTTTTGTCACAAAATCGAAAAAAATTGATGGAGACACAATTAAAACGCACAAAGCAGAAATTACAACACTTAAAGCAGCTTATTTTTCTAGAAATATTCATAAACCACTTATTTCAAAGCAATATATCTTGAAAAAGGGTTGAATAAAAGGAAGTTTTCCCCTTATCCAACCCTTTTTAGAATCCTAATAATTTCCTGAAATAACTTGAATAGGATTGACTAACCGATATTCTTTCTCCATTTGCCATCGCTAATACAAATGTAGAATGTGTATCAGGATAAATTTCTTTGATTTGATGAACATTCACAATAAAAGAACGATGACATCGAATAAACGATTCTCTTGGAAGTCTAAATTCAAAATCCTGCAAGGAACTATTATGGCTGCCTATAAATTCCTCGGAAACAATCGTTGTTTTTCGCTCCTTTGCCTCCAAGTAAATTACATTAGCAAAAGGAATAGGTATCCAACCGTCTGGTGTTTTAATTGTAATCACGGATTTTCCTTCGGTAAAAGCCGGATAGATTGCGAGTACGCTGCCCCCAATAGCACCATCCTGCTGAAATGGTACAGCCATTCCATGATAGGGAATACCAAACACTTCCCGATCAATAAATTCAGAGACCTTTTGTTTCCCATGTACCGCTTTATAAGCAAGAGTTCCTTCCTTGATAGAATCTCCAGGTGCTATTTTTAAATCAATTCGCTTACTTGGTCTGTAATAAATATATTTTTCTTGGTCGGTGATTGCTATAGAGATTTCATCGGAAAATAATTGACCAATTACCTCTAATAAGGACCCTATTGTTATCTCCTGCATCGTCTTACTCCTTTATTGGCAAAGTAATATTTCACGGACAAACTGCTGCTTTTGGGTTTCGCAGCGGTCAATAATTTCTAAGCCCACCGATGTAAGCCTTTCATCCATTGATTCTATCGTAACAACCACCACTCTGTCAGCAATCCTTCTTCCATGCTCTAAAAGAGATAGTTGCTCCTCCCAAGAAGCATGAGTATACAAATTGTATGGTAGATCAATAATTGCTACATCATAGTGTTCATCAATATCTTCTATTGGCTGTTTCAAAACTTCTCCAGTTAGACCAAAGTAAGCTATGTTCTCTCTTGCTCCCCTACAAACAATCGGATTGATATCACTTCCTACTATATCTATCCCCATAGAAAGAGCTTCTATTAGAACTGTACCTATTCCACAGCAAGGATCAACCGCTTTTATTCCCTGGGGATGTGGCACTGCGATATTTGCTACGGCTCTTGCCACTTTTGTGCTTAAAGCAGTAGAGTATTCTCTTGGTCTATCCATATGCGCAAGCCAAATAGGATTGCTATGAAAATATTCACCAAAATACCAACGATTTTGAAAGGGAACAATCGCAAAAACCTGCTCTGGCTTATAAAGATCAAAAGTTCCTTGAAGTTCGGTCCCAACAGCTCTTACAATTGATAAACGTTCGTTGTACTCAATAGCTTCTCCTTCTTGAAGATCATTAATCTTCAAGAAAATAACCTTATTAGTTTTATCCTCGCTTCCAAACATTGGTGCCAATTGTATGATTTCTTCTATAGTATCTGCTTCTACTAACACGTCTAGTCTCCCTTTCATAAAGGGGCTCCTTGATGGATCGATTGCAACAGTACTTTTTAAGATTTTATGTTCTGTATCATATCCAAAAAAAGACCGCATCTCAAATTGACAAAGAGCACGCTCTCCGTCTCTATAAGCAAATGTGTATATATAATCAGGTTGACGAATTGTATTCAATATATTCCCTCCAATATTATTTGTAATTATAGCATGCTCTTTGATAGAGAAGCTCCGTAAACACTCCATAGTTATTCTTCCATAAATAAAATATAATGGACATAAGTTCAGAATTTTACAGACAATTAGGGGGTCTGGAGAATGGATTTTGATGTAATTGTAATTGGAGCAGGTCTTGCTGGTCTTGTAGCAACTGCTGAATTGGCAAACGCAGGAAAACGTGTATTATTAGTTGATCAGGAGCCTGAAAGTGCTTTAGGGGGACAGGCATGGTGGTCCTTTGGTGGTTTATTTCTAGTGGATTCTCCAGAGCAAAGAAGATTAGGCATCAAAGATTCTTTAGAGCTTGCCTGGCAGGATTGGTTGGGCACTGCTGGGTTCGATGAAAACAATGAAGAAGAGTACTGGGCTAAAAAATGGGCAGAAGCCTATGTAAAATTTGCCGCTGGAGAAAAAAGAGAATGGTTACAAAGCTTAGGAATTCGATTTTTTCCAGTGGTAGGATGGGCAGAGCGCGGAGGTTATTTAGCAGAAGGACATGGAAACTCAGTCCCTCGTTTTCACATTGTTTGGGGTACAGGGCCAGGTATCGTAAAGCCATTCGAAGCGATAGTGAGAAGAGGGATTGAAAAGGGATTAATAACCTATAAACCTAGACATCAGGTAGATGAGCTAATGGTAGACAAAGATGCTGTGGTTGGTATAAGAGGCACTGTGCTTGAACCTAGCAATGTGGCACGTGGGGTTGCTAGCTCGCGTAAAAAAATCGATTCCTTTGAGTTCTATAGTCAAGCTATCATTGTTACTAGTGGTGGAATTGGTGCTAACCTAGAGCTCGTCCGGCAAAATTGGCCCGCTCGGTTAGGGACTCCTCCAAATAACATGATTGCCGGGGTCCCCGAGTATGTAGATGGAAGAATGTATCAGATCAGTGAAAAGGTTGGTGCTCGCTGGGTCAATAAAGACCGGATGTGGCACTATACAGAGGGCATTAAAAACTGGAATCCAATATGGAAGAATCATGGTATTCGTATACTTCCCGGCCCATCCTCCATTTGGTTAGATGCAAAGGGAAGAAGATTTCCTGCACCTAACTTTCCAGGCTTTGATACATTAGGAACCTTGAAAGCAATACAAGAT
>CAKQHO010000003.1 GCA_934234185.1 uncultured Psychrobacillus sp.
TGCGTATTAACACACTCACTCCTTGAGAGTAACTATTTTTGGGTGGATTTAGACACCACCACATTTGACAAAGAACCATAAAAAAGGACTTTTCCAAGTCATTTTCATGACTCAGAAAAGTCCCCTCTTCTTAACCAATCTTCCGTTGGTCCATACAAACTTCATCGTCTAATATAATATGGTGGCTGTATACCTCTACAAATTCTAAGGCCTTATCTATATCATCTACGAGTTCAAAAACATCCAAGATCATTACCAATCTTATAGTTGTTTTTTCTCCAAAAGCATTTGTATAGGTAATATCTTTAAAGTGTTCTTTTACCATTCTATCTACATCTTCGAGCTTTGGGGCACGTATAATGTTAATCGTTTCTTCAAACGTTTTGTTAGGCATAGACTCGGGCGATGAAATATGTTGAAACAACAGCTTTACTGAAAATGTTTTCTCCAATACGTTCACCTCTCTTTTTTCTATTTCCTATCTTAATTATTAAGGAAAACAGCTATAATTGCCACACAATTAAGTTGCGAAAGTCCATACAGAAATAGACACTTAATCGCAAAAAAATAAGGTTACTTTCATCCCATTTTATTCCTACTTATATAAATAATTTGAACTATTTGAGTTAAAGATAATAAAATATTGTATATTCTACTTTTCCATGAACTATTTAGTAACAGAGGTAAATAGGCAATAAAAATACTATGAACACGGAGTTCATAGCATCAAAACTTCTATATAAAAAAACTCACAGGACGTGCCTGTGAGTTAGACTATCTCTTAAACTGACTTTCGTATAGCTCTGAATAAAATCCTTTTTGCTTAAGTAGCTCTAAATGAGTGCCCGATTCAAGCAGCTTCCCTTGATGGATAACTAAAATTCGATCAGCATTTTCTATCGTTTTTAAACGATGCGCTATAACAAAGCTAGTACGTCCCTCGGTCAATCGATTAAGCCCCTGCTGTATCTCTACTTCCGTTCTAGTATCAATACTGGAGGTAGCTTCATCTAGTATTAAAATATCAGAGTCTGCCAATATACCTCGCGCTATTGCTATCAGCTGGCGTTGCCCCTGACTAAGGCTTGCTCCACCTGAGGTAATCACCGTGTTATACTTCTCTGGCAAATGCTTGATAAAGCTATGGGCCGAAGCCATTTTTGCAGCTACTATTACTTCTTCATCCGTTGCATTTAGCCTACCGTACCTAATATTTTCAAGTATGGACCCAGAAAAAAGGAATGTATCTTGAAGAACAATTCCAATTTTCTCCCGTAGCTTACTTATTTGATATTCCTTTATGTCTCGCCCGTCTATCTTGATAGAACCAGTATCAATATCATAAAATCTCATCAGTAGGTTAATAATGGTTGTTTTCCCCGAACCTGTAGGTCCTACCAGAGCAACTTTTTCTCCTGCTTTAGCTTGAAAGCTTATCTCTTTTAGTATTGGCGTTCCTTCCTCATAGGAGAAGCTTACATTCGAAAATTCGACGTCTCCTTTTAAGGAAGTTATTGAGACTGCTTCTTTGCTATCCTGCATATCTGGTTCTTCATCCATAATTTCAAAAACTCGTTCAGCACCTGCAATAGCTGATTGAAACGTGTTTAATAAGTTGGAAAGCTGATTAATTGGTCGATAGAATTGCCGTGAATAAGTGACAAAAGCAGCTATAATACCGACAGTAGCCATTTCCTGCACAGTCATAAGAGCACCGATTCCTATGATTAATGCTAACCCAAGGTTGTTAATAAAGTTATTTATAGGTCCTAAAAAGCCTGAAACGGTGTCTGCCGCCATAGCAGAATGTCTTAATCTTTCATTTACAGAAGAAAACTTGTGAAAAGTAGGTTCCTCTTGACCGAAGAGGGTCACTATTTCATTACCAGAGATAGCTTCCTCTATGAAGCCATTGAGCTCGCCAAGATCTCTCTGTCTTTTAATGAAGTTACTACTGCTATATTTAATAATCTTTTTTGTTGTAAAAACTACTAATGGAATAATTAGTAATGATACGATAGCTAACATCCAGTTAAGTAGGAACATTGCTATCGCAACACCTGAAACCATTAAGATGGATGAAAATATTTGTATGACACTCTGACTAAGAGCACTATTCAAGCTCTCGATATCATTTGTTACCCGACTCATCAAGTCTCCATGTGAACGTTTATCAAAAAAGCGTAATGACAAAGATTGAAACTTATTAAAGATGTCTTGTCGAAGACTTTTTATCGTTTTCAAGGATACCTGCACCATCAAATAATTCTGTAACCATGTGAAGATAGAAGCTGCAGTATAAACCCCGGCCAATATAAGAAGAAAACGAAATGTTCCGCTTAGATTCTTTGGGATTATATACATATCTGTGATATAACCAATTAAAAAAGGGCCCAGTATGTTTAATAGTGTAGAGAGAATAACAAAACAGATAGCAATAATCATAGAGAGCTTTTGTCTCTCCATGTATCTCCATATTCGCAAGACTGTCCCTTTTCTATCCTTTGCTTTTACAACAGGACCTCCCATACCTCTTGGTCCCCTTGCTCTACTTATTGCATCAGAGCTTGGCTGTGTGGAGGGTTTATTCATTACTAGAAACCCCCTTTCCTGTTTGTGTTTCGTATATCCCACGATATACATTACTATTATTCAGAAGCTCCTCATGTGTTCCAGAAGCAACTAACCTACCATCATCCATTACGAATATTTGGTCTGCATCCTTTATGGAAGAAATCTTTGAGGAAATAATGATAACTGTCATGCTTTCTTTTTGTTCATTTAGAGTCTGTTGTACAGATGCTTCAGATATTGCATCAATAGCAGAAGTAGAATCATCTAGCACTAGTATTTTTGGTTGTCGAATAAATGCCCTTGCCATAGACAAACGTTGCTTTTGACCACCTGAGAGATTGGTAGCTCCCTGCATTAGCCTATAATCGAATCCTTCTTCCAATTGATTTATAAACTCTTTTGCAGCAGCAGCCGAAACAGCCTCTTCCATTTCCTGCTCCTGGGCACCTTCTTTTCCATATTGTAAATTTTCTTTAATCGACCCCGAAAACAAGGAGGCTTTCTGAGGTACGAAGCCGATAGCCTTTCTGAGATTCAAAAGCGTGATTTCTCTACTATCTACTCCATCTATCAAAACTCTCCCCTCGTCTGGATCGTATAAACGTGGAATTAGCTTTACTAGTGTCGATTTTCCACTCCCAGTGGAACCGATAATTCCTACCTTTTGTCCTGCTTGAATATTAAAGGTAATGTTTTTCAAAACGTATTCACCATTCTTGCTATAGCTAAAAGAAACATCTTCAAAAGCTATCGATCCCTGTACAGAAGACGAAACTGTTGTATTAGCACCGTTGATATCGCTATCCGTTTCTAGCACTTTACTAATACGAGAGGCAGAGGCAAATGACTTTGTTATTTGCATTAACACATGAATGCTCGTCATCAGGCCATTCATAATAATGTTAAGATAGTTTATAAAAGCAAGGATAACCCCTACTTGCAGGAGACCTTCATCAACTTTTATAGCACCCATCCACATTCCAGCAACTACTCCGATATTCACTACAAACATGACGATTGGTGACAAGGTAAGTATCACTTGTTCGGCTACCAAGTTTCTTTTCATTAAGGTATCGTTTATTTCATCAAAAGCCTCTATCTCATAGTTCTTTCGATCAAATGCTTTTATTACCCTGATTCCAGAAAAAGTTTCTTGAAGCTTTGTATTTACGCTATCCATTGCCTTCTGGACTTTGCCAAAAAGCTTCCCTGACTTTGCTGAAAAATAGTAAATGAGAATGATCAGTATAGGAATCGCCAGAAGCAGAACTGGAAATAGTTCTGGTGCTGTAATCCAAACAATCACAACTGCTCCGATAAACAGCAAGGGACCTCTAACGAATACTCTCAGCGTCATCATAACAGCTTGCTGAACAGAGGTAATATCATTTGTCACAATTGTTATTAGCTTACCGATTCCAAAGGAGTCTAAATTTCTATTAGAAAAATGTTGCGTTTTACGGAAGACATCTCTCCTTAAATCTGAGGAGAAATTAATCGCGGCTCTCGCACTAAAAATAGTGCTTCCTGCTCCTCCTATTAGACCAATAAATGCTGTTACAAGCATTAAAATACCAAGCTTAATCACATAAGCCGAATCATTATTTGCAATTCCATCATCAATTATATGTGACATGATAGTAGGCTGAAGAAGGTCCATCGCTACCTCTACACACATAAGTAAAGGACCTAATATCGCAAATAAGGTATACGGTTTTAAATAAGAAATTAATTTACCGAAGGATTTCAAAACACTTTCACTCCTAACTCTCTCATTTAACAAGTGTATACATACGTATACAACTAGTCAATATATTGATGAAACAATTTCGTTCAAGATGTCGAGAAACTATGTCTTTTGAGTCCTTCCTCAAAAGCTTATACTTTCTTATAAAAAAAACTCATATGAACATTTATCAGTTCACATGAGTTCCTTTTTATTTGAGCTAGAAGCTAAAGTATCCTGCTCTTTAGTTCAATTTTTCTAATGGTTCAAAGGCTGGGCCTTCTAAAACATCTCCAGTGTATGAAAATCTAGATCCATGGCAAGGACAGTCCCAGGAGGTTTCCGCATGATTAAAGGCAACATCACACCCCATATGAGTACATACAGGTTTCACAAGATATACTTTACCAGTCTCATCCTTAAAGGCTCCAACCTTCTTACCATCTACCTTAACTATATCGCCGGTTCCTAACTTCAAATCATCTAGTGTCAAATCTACTTTTTCTGTTTTTCCTTTAATAAACTCTTTCGCTACGCTCGCATTGGTTGCTGTAAAGGAGGAAATATCCTCTTTTTTCATCTTTGATCGAGTTGGAGAGTAAAGCTCCGCATAAGGATTATCTTTTCCTAATACATTATCTGCCATAATACGAGCCGCTACCGTGCTATTGGTCATTCCCCATTTGGCATATCCTGTTGCTACCAGTACATCCTCATTGCCAGATGTAATTGGTCCAACATAAGGTAGTTGATCAAGCGTTACTAAATCCTGCGCTGACCAACGATAGTCAAAGCTTTCTATATTAAATTGTTCACGCCCGTACATCGCAAGTTTTTCATAATTTTCTACCGTATCTCCATCAAATCTACCTGTTATATGTCCTTCTCCACCGATTAGGAGGTATCTAGTGCCGTCTCCACCTAATGTATTCCTTATAGATCTAGTCGGTTTTTCTACGTTAATATACATTCCCTTTGGGTCTCCTTCACGTGCCTTAGCTGCAACCACATACGAACGCTCTGGATGCATTCTTGCAAAGTAGAGACCTTCGCCATCATTAAAAGGAAAATGACTACAAACCAACACTTTCTTCGCTTTTATTTTCTTACCATCCATCATTTCTACCGTATGCCCTGAGGATACAGTTTTGGCTCTTGATTGCTCAAAAAATTGAACACCCTTTTCTACCGACTTTTCAATCAGCACCTTTGCGTACTTTAACGGATGAAACTGTCCTTGATTTTCTAGCTTTAATGCAGTTTTTATTTGAAAAGGAAGCTCTGTTTTTTTAGTTAAAGATGAGGACTTAATATCCAGTGCATTATATGCCTCCATCTCCTTTTGTAAAACCTCCGCTCCATCTTCGGTTTCTGCATAAATGTATGCATCTGCTTTCTCATAGTCACACTCAATTCCGTGTTGGGATACTAATAATTCCATGTAATTCTTCGCATCCATATTTGCCTCATAATACATTTTTGCCTTTTCTTTTCCAAAGGTAGAAATAAGCTGCTGATATATTGGACCATGCTGCGCTGTAATTTTTGCTGTCGTGAAAGCAGTAGTGCCCGTGAACATGGTTCTTCCTTCTACAACTATTACTTTTAAACCGCTATTTCTTAGTAAATAGGCTGCAGTTACACCAGTTAACCCTGCCCCTATAATTACTACGTCCGTCTCCATATCACTAGGTAGAGAAGTAAATGATGGTATATCATTTATCTCTCTCCAGTAGGATTTAGATTCACTCGGTAATATATTTTTTTCTGCCATGTAATTTTCCTCCTTTTTAATAGTGTCTATCTTAAAACGAAACTTTATTCAATATGGAGCGTATAAATTGCTGAGAGAGGGGTTAATTAATTTGGAAATGTTCGGTTTCATAAATATGTTATTTCCATTATTTTTCATTATCATTCTTGGGTTTATTATTTTCACAGCTATTAAAGGGATTGGGGAGTGGGGTAAAAACAACAACTCTCCTAAACTATCTGTACCCGCACAGGTTGTATCTAAACGCTCTAGAACTAGTGGTGGAGCCGGAGACAGCTCTGCCTCCACCTCCTACTTTGTCACATTTGAGTTTGAGAGTGGAGATCGAATGGAGTTAAGAGTAAGCGGTCGTGAATACGGCATGCTTGCAGATGATGACCTAGGTTTACTAAGCTTTCAAGGAACGAGATACCTGTCCTTTGAGCGTAAATAGAAAGAGGGTCGCCCCGTAACTTTCGGGACACCCTCTTTTTTGCTTGATCAACAGTGACGGTTGACCATGTCACTATTATGATTTCCTTATCGATCTTCCTCTTCCCAGCATTCTGTATTTTTCAGACCTGGGATATTTTTCGCATAGAAAGTTGGATCTTCTCCTCTTTTCCTTTGAATCGTAAAATCATCCAATACGTTGAAGGCAATTTTACCTAGCATGACGATTACTATGATGTTCAAGATAGCCATGAGTCCCATAAATAAGTCTGCTAGGTTCCATACTAAGCTTACTTTAGCAAGAGCCCCGAACATAACCATAGCAAGAACAACTACTCGATAAGCATTCAACCAACCTTTTCCTGCATTTATAAATTCTATATTTGTTTCACCGTAGTAGTAATTACCAATAACAGAACTAAATGCAAAGAATAGAATAGCTATCGCTACAAAATAAAGTGCCCATTCTCCCACGTGTACAGCAAGAGAGTTTTGAGTCAAGATAATTCCATCGTCTTCTCCTGTATTATATAAACCAGCTAATATAATGATAAATGCTGTAGCTGAACAAATAATAATGGTATCGAAGAACACGCCTAAACTTTGAACTAACCCTTGTTTTGCCGGGTGAGATACACTTGCTGTAGCAGCAGCATTCGGAACACTACCCATGCCGGCTTCATTGGAAAATAGTCCACGTCTAACTCCTTGCATTATTGCTGCACCTATTGCTCCACCAGCTGCTTCCTGTAATCCAAATGCATGGGTAACTATTAGATTGAATATAGCTGGAATTTCAGAGATATTCGTTATAACTACAAATAATGCTATCGCTATATAAAATACAGCCATTACAGGTACAACTACTTGTGTAACTTTTACGATTCTATGTACTCCACCAAAGATGATAATTGCAGTTAAAATCACAAGAGCAATACCAATTACATATGTCGGAATATTAAACACTTCACCTACAGAGGTGGCAATTGTATTTGATTGAACAGCATTGAAAATAAATCCAAAACATAAAATGAGTAACACACTAAAAATAATACCCAATTTCCTATTCCCAAGTGCCTTTTCCATATAGTAAGCAGGACCACCTCGGAAACTTTCTCCATCTCTTACTTTATAAACCTGTGCAAGTGTACTTTCTATAAAGGCAGTTGCCATCCCGATTAATGCAATGATCCACATCCAAAATACAGCCCCTGGACCACCTATACCAATAGCTAGTGCTACTCCCGTGATATTACCGGTCCCTACACGGGAAGCTGTACTGATTGTAAATGCCTGGAAGGGAGACACCCCACCCTTTTCTTCCTTTTTTTCTGTTATTAATCGAAACATTTCTCCAAATAGACGTACTTGAACAAACTTTGTCCCTATAGTAAAATACAATCCTGCTCCAACTAACAAAGCTATTAAGATATATGTCCATAGAACGTCATTTACCCCATCTACTAAGTTTTCTATCCACTCCATCTTCTTTCCTCCTGTCTTACTCTTCTACCACCTATACCCTATTTTTTGGATTACTAACGTCGTAATCTAATAAGTATATATTATTATCTCTTCACTATTTCTTTAGGCGCTATGACTTATTATAAACTGAGGACATAGCTTTTGTACCCTGGTAGCTGGTGGGAATAAAAATACTCCCTAGTTATACCTAGAGAGTGTTTTTATTATAGACTTGTTAAGGCATCGGTTAATGCTGGGACTACTTGTTTTTTTCTAGAAACCACACCTTTTAATAAAGCCTTATTATTTTCAAACTTCACATTAAATGCTGTCTCTGCCTTTAAAGCAACCTTACCAAGAGATAGGGCTACAGAATCGTTGTTTAGTATATCAGTAACTACAAAGAAGAATAAATCTAATTCTTTTTCTTGAATCTCTTGATGAATTAGTTCTTCTAGTTCGGCTTGGCGGTTCATTACATCGTTTACATCGACTGCGTTCACTTGAGCAACCACTACCTTATAGTCTCCCATTCCAAATTCTTTTGCATCTAATGTAAGAAGATCATCTAAGCTCTTGTCACTTAAGTCTGCTCCTGCCTTTAGCATAGCGAGTCCATATTCTTCTGCACTGACTCCAGCAAGTTTTTCAAGCTCACGAGCAGCAGCGATATCCTCCTCTGTGCAGGTTGGAGATTTAAACAACAATGAATCTGAAATTATAGCGGAAAGCATTAAACCAGCAATATTAGCTGGAACCTCTATGCCCTTTTCTTTATATAGTTTGTTTAAAATAGTTGCAGTACAACCAACAGGTTCTGCACGGTAGTACAAGGGTTCTGCTGTTTCGAAATTAGCAATTCGGTGGTGATCAATTACCTCTGTAATTTGAACATCCTCAATGCCATCCGCACTCTGTTGCATTTCATTGTGATCTACCAGGATAACCTTTTTTGCTTCGCTAGAAACATTTTCTATTAAGCGAGGTTCTTCAAAACCAAACTTCTCTAGCGCATATTTTGTTTCATTATTTACTTCGCCTAAACGGACTGCCTCCGCTTCCACTCCTACGGCATTCTTTAAATAAGCATATACAATAGCAGACGTAATTGTATCTGTGTCTGGATTCTTATGGCCAAAAACTAAAACCTTTTCCATGTTAGTCCTCCTATATTCTTTTTCCGACCTTTATTCTATCATATTTTTTATTCATTCGTGAACTGCACAAAGTTTTAACAACCCTGCGAGCATACCTCTTTGGTCTTCTCTCTTCCCTCTTTGAATAGGAGGTTCTCTAATAAATCCTTTATGATTAAAGAATTTCACTTATTATAGTAAGTAAAAAGTGCCATTATTTTATATGAAACATTGCTTTTTGGTACTTTTTTAACGATTTAATAGACTTTTAGTTGTAGCAACTGTTTTAAAAAGTGTTATAATTATCCTATAATGCATAAATATAATAGAAGAGAGTGAAAGATTACTAATGGCCAAACCATTCGAAAGTAAATATATACCTCTTGCTGACTATTTCAAGATATGCTCCCAAAACGAAGTAACCTTAACCTATGGGCAGATAGAAACTATCATTGGTCATACGCTGCCCAATGCAGCCTACTTAAGCAGTAGTTGGTGGAAGAAAACAAAGCCTCCGGCACTTCATTACTTTGCCTGGGCTGATAATGGTTTCTCGGTAAAGGATGTTAAATTAGGGAAGACAGTTACTTTTCAAGTATCTACTCTAGAAGAAAGTCAGACCGAGGAAAAAGAGAAGCAAGATATTATAATCATTCGAGAAGCAGATCTTGAAGATGCTCGTGCTTTCATCACCCTCCAAGAGAGCATTTTTTCCGAGTCAGATTTCATGTTATATGGACCAAACGATCTTCAATTAACTGTACAGGGAATGAGAAAGCGAATGGCAGATTGGAAAAGCTCCTCTAATTCTATTCTCTTTTTAGGCATATTAAACGGCCAATTCGCTGGGTTCGCTTTATATAATGGTGGTCCCTCTCCCCGAGCTGTTCACCGTGCCTCTTTAGTAATAGGCGTCCTCAAAGAGTTTTATCAAAAAGGTGTTGCGTCTTCTTTGATGGATTATGGGGAAAGATGGGCAAGAGATGCTGGAATTACCAAATTAGAACTAACAGTTGTTTCTACTAATACAACAGCTCAAAAACTTTATAAGAAAATGGGCTTTGAACAGGAAGGTATTCGGAAAAACTCCCTGGTTATAAATAATTTATATGTAGATGAGTTATACATGGGTAAAATTCTTACATAGGTTTCTAGATAAGCTCTTCCACGTAGACGAGCAAAGAATTCATTTACTTTCAGTAAAAAAAGACTGTAGTTGCATGCTTTAAAAAGAGTGCAACTACAGTCTTTCGTATTATCTTCCTTTGGATACAAAAGGATTGTCTGTTTCCCAAAATCGATAAGGATAATGTACAGCCTCGCCACTATTATGAATACCAATCCTTGGTCCAGTTGAAATGGAGTCAACCCTTTCCCCATCCGTTATATATAAAGGCTTCTCACTCCAATGGGTTCCGTAATGCTCCATCCCGATTGCCATGGCTTTCGTAAGCTTGCCTGGACCGTTCGTCCATTGGACCATAGGCAAGTGTTTGCGATTTTCTTTCATTTGCTCTAATCCTTCTATCGGCTCAACTGCTCTGATTAAAATAGCTTGAGGAATACCAACAGAGGCACTTACCACATTAATAAGCGTATGCGTATGCATTTGGTAGGTATATATAAGACCTGGCTCTCCGAACATTACCTCTGTACGTTTTGTTCTTCTGTTACCAAAGCTATGGGCTGCTTGATCATCGGCTCCCATATAGGCTTCAGTCTCCACGATTTTTCCAATATAAAGCCCACTTGAATGCTCGTGAACAATAAACTTTCCAAGTAGATGCTTTGCAAGCTCTAGTGTTGTTTCATGAAAAAAACTAGGATCAATTGGTTTCATATTAGAAAAACCCCATTTTCTTTGCTTCGAACGTTAGTTCTTCTCTGAACTTAGGATGAGCGATGGAGATTAACTGTTGTGCTCTTTGAGAAATAGGTTTACCAAACATATTAGCTACCCCGTATTCTGTCACAATCATATCTACGTCATTTTTGGATGTAGTAACAACAGAGCCGGGGGAAAGATTCAACTTTATGCGAGATATTTCATCGTTTTTAGCGGTAGAGGTCATGCAAATAAACCCCTTCCCCTCTTTTGCAAAGCGAACACCCCTAGCAAAGTCTGCTTGTCCACCCGAAGAAGAATAATATTTTCCTGCAACAGTCTCTGATGCACATTGACCATAAAGGTCTACCTCAGTAGTTGCATTTATGGATACTATACGTTCTTCCTTTGCAATTTCTCTAGGATCGTTGACAATGCTTACAGGGAGAAATTCTACAGAAGGGTTGTTATTTATAAAGCGATAAAGCTTTTCTGAACCGTGAGCAAAGGTTGCTACAATTTTTCCTTTATTGGTAAACTTCTGCGTCCCATCAATCGCTCCTGCACCTACTAAATCCACGATTCCATCCACAAAAAGCTCCGTATGGATTCCTAAATGCCTATGGTTTTTTAATAAACTGACAACTGCATTAGGTATGGAACCAATACCTATTTGAAGCGTATCTCCATTTTGGATCATATCTGTTACATATTCCGCAATCCTAATATCTTTTTCTCCTATCGGCGCTGCTAAATCCTCTACCAAAGGTTGATCATTTTCTATATAACCAACTATCTGACTAATATGGATTTGATTTTGACCAAAGGTACGAGGCATATGTTTATTAACCTCTAACACAAATGGGACAGAGCCAATAAACTCACTTACTATATCTGCCTGAGTGCCTAATGAAAAGTAGCCAAACTCATCCATGGGAGATGCAACCGCCATAATACAGGTCATATTCGTTGAAGTACGAAGAATCTCTGGCATTTCATGAAAGTTATTAGGCACAAGATCTAACAAGCCCTGGTGAAAAGACTTTCTATTAACTCCACTTAAAAAATAAGATACATGCTGAAGCTTTCCAGGATAAGCTCCCTCCATATATTTTCTTTGCTGTAACGGGAGAAGCTGATGTATTTTAACATTTGTCAGCTTTTCAGCATTCTCCTCTAATAGATCTAGCAGCTTATTCGGTTCTCCATTTGTTAGTGGAAGGATGATGTCAGCATCCTGTGGAATCATTTCGATAATTTGCCTATCAGTCAATTTTTTTGTTTGTGTCGTCTGCATATATATCAAGCCCCTAGTAATATTTTTTGAAAATAATGCTGGTTAAAAGGAGGGAGCAGTCTTTATAAAATGTTTTACTTCCTTCGGATTACGAAGGATACATATATCAGTAGTAGACGCTACTTCTCTTAAAGCATTTAGTATACCTGGGCGTACACCCTTTGGAAAGTTCCAAACCCATTTTACAAACTCTTTATCTATTTTTTCTGGACACTCTCTTCCCATATCAGGCCGAGTAACTCCCTTATATGTCCAATATCTTTTGATAATGCGATAAGTACAAAGGACTTTAGGAAAGTCTAAGAATATAATTAAATCTGCATGTTGGGCTCTTAATTTTAAGGTTGAATTAAAATTA
Organism: uncultured Psychrobacillus sp.; assembly: GCA_934234185.1. Classification (GTDB taxonomy): domain Bacteria; phylum Bacillota; class Bacilli; order Bacillales_A; family Planococcaceae; genus Psychrobacillus. The sequence continues at coordinate 12,587 of CAKQHO010000003.1, forward strand.
CCATCTATAATCCATCTTTCTTCCTTTAGCTTCTCTTCGACCTTAACTCGAAACTCATCAGATGGTGTGGGTACCCAACCTGGATTCCAATATACTGAATCTAAATGAATTAAAGGTAAGGCCCATTTTTGTGCTAGCTGATTCGATAGAGTGGACTTTCCTGCTCCTGAGCTCCCGATTACAATAACTCTTTTATGTTCTTTCCCCAATTAGCCCACTCCCCCTTTTTCCTTATTTATCTTACTATGTTTTGCAATTTTCATACAATATTTTCTATTACCAATGGTTTTAAGGTAAAAATAAAAAAGGGCGAAGATAAAATAATCTTCACCCGAGAAACTATTCTAATTCTGTTTGCTTTGTCTCTGTTCCAAGGAACAAAACAGCTGAGGCCCCTATGATAATCGATACACAAAAAATTCCAAATATCCAACTGATCTCGTAATTAGCTGTAACAAGCCATCCTACTAATAACGGTCCAAGGATTCCTCCTATACGTCCTACAGAGGCAGCCATACCGGAACCAGTTCCACGAATTACGGCAGGATATTGCTCAGGAGAGTAAGCATACAACGCTCCCCAAGCACCTAGATTAAAAAAGGATAGGAACATTCCTGAAACTATAAGTAATGTTGTAGTTTCTGCAGAACCAAAAATTAAAGCACTTACAGCTGTCCCTAAGAGATAAGTAACTAATACAAACTTCCTTCCTGCTCTTTCAATCAGCCACGCTGCTGTGAAGTACCCAGGCAGCTGGGCCAATGTCATAATTAACACGTACTCAAAGCTTTTAATTAACGTAAATCCTTTCATAACCATGACGCTTGGCAACCATAAAAACATACCGTAATAAGAAAAAACGACCATAAACCATACTATCCAAAGCATCAGCGTACGCTTTGCATACTCCTTAGCCCAAACATCTCTCATGTTTTGCAAGACGGATCTTGACTCTATCTTGCCAGTAAATTGAGGTGAATCTGGTAGCTTTAAACGTAAGTATATGACATAAAATGCCGGAAGTGCTGTTAGAAGCAATGCAAATCTCCAACCATAATCAGGAATTATAAAGTATGCTATAAGTGCTGATAAAAGCCATCCTGCTGCCCAAAAGCTTTCTAATAGTACTACTACTCGCCCTCTATCTTTCGCTGGCACACTTTCTGAAACTAGCGTAGAGGCAACTGGCAACTCCCCGCCTAAACCCATTCCTACAAAAAATCGTAGAATCATAAATGCTACTAATGTAGTAGTAAGGGCTGATAATCCACTAGCGACTGAAAAAAGAAGAAGAGTTAGCATAAATATCTTTTTCCGGCCTACCTTATCAGCGAATACCCCAAACAGTAATGCTCCCACTGCCATTCCAATAGAATTAATACTTCCGATCCACCCCATCTGGTTAGATGTAAGATCCCATTCTATCGCAAGAGCAGCGATAATAAATGATAGTATTCCTACATCCATTGCATCAAACATCCAGGCAAATCCAGCAATACCTAGAAGCTTATTTTTGGATATAGGTTTTTGTTCTGTTTTTTTCGTCATTTTTACACCTGTCTTTACACTTGTAATATTTTTTCTTTACATGATAAGTATACGCATTCACTTATGAAGTTACAATAGAAATTTAATCTTGTTTTTTTTATTTTATTCAGGTAAAATGTCCTTTATAGAAATACACTTGTTTTTTCAAGAAGAACAGAAGGTGGTAGATAGAATGGCTTGGCAAGGACTTATCGAAGAGTATAAAGATTTTTTACCTGTTACAGAAAAAACTCCTAACCTTACTTTATTAGAGGGCAACACTCCTCTATTAAAATTAGAAAATATATCTAAAGAATTAGGGATTGAATTGTATGCAAAATTAGAAGGAGCCAATCCAACTGGTTCCTTTAAAGATAGAGGAATGGTATTTGCAGTGGCAAAAGCAAAAGAAGAGGGTAGTAAGGCTGTCATCTGCGCTTCAACCGGAAATACTTCCGCTGCCGCTGCCGCTTATGCAGCGAGAGCAGGTATGCGTGCGGTGATTGTTATTCCTGAAGGGAAGGTTGCAGCTGGCAAGTTAGCTCAAGCCTATATGTACGGAGCAGAAGTAATCCAAATTGAGGGCAATTTCGATGTTGCTCTAGAGATGGTCCGTGAAATTAGTAAAAACTCACCTATCACTTTAGTAAATTCAGTTAACCCTTACCGTATCGAGGGACAAAAGACGGCGGCTTTTGAAATTTGTGACGTATTAGGAGCAGCCCCGGATTATTTGGCAATCCCGGTTGGTAATGCGGGTAACATAACAGCTTACTGGAAAGGCTTTAAAGAATATAATCAGAAAAAACAAACAGGATTACCTAAAATATTTGGTTTTGAAGCAGAGGGAGCAGCAGCAATTGTTCAAGGCAAGCCAATCGAACATCCAGAAACAATAGCAACTGCTATACGCATTGGAAATCCAGCAAGCTGGAAAGGCGCCGTTGAAGCTAGAGATGAATCCAAAGGAGTCATCGAAGCGGTGAATGACGAAGAAATTATAGATGCATATAAGCTAATTGCTAGTAAAGAGGGAGTATTTGCTGAGCCAGGTTCCTGTGCATCCATCGCAGGAGTATTAAGAGCAGTACATGAAGGAAAAATTTCACCTGGAAGTAAGGTCGTTGCAGTCCTGACAGGTAATGGATTGAAGGATCCACAAACCGCAATTGATGTAAAAGTAAATCCTCCATATAAAATAGAAAGTAGTGCATCAGCTCTTCAAGCCTTTATCGAAGGAGTGCTAGTCTAAATGAAATGGTTTATTTCAGTACCAGCAAGTACGGCTAACCTAGGACCTGGATTCGATTCTATCGGAGTTGCATTGGACAAATATCTAAGATTAGAAGTAGAAGAAACGGTTGAATGGAAGATTGAAAACCTGTCAGAGAATTTACCTGTTGTGGGGGTACCGACGGAGCATCTCATTGTAAAATCAGCTATTCTTACTGCAAAAATACATGGTCTCTCACTTACTCCTTACCATCTGAAACTTTCTAGTGAGATCCCTCTTGCTCGGGGGATGGGTAGCAGTGCCTCTGCTATAGTCGCTGGGATAGAATTAGCTAATCAAGCACTTGATCTCCAGTTAACTGATCATGATAAATTGAAAATAGCAACAAACATGGAAGGACACCCTGACAATGTTGCCGCATCTATTTATGGTGGATTTACTATTTCCTCGTCTGCGGAAAATGGGGAAATACATGTATTTCATGCCTATCATATAGAAGCTGCCTTTGTTCTTTTTATTCCTGAGGCTGAATTGAAAACGGAGGAAGCAAGAAAGGTATTACCAAATAGCTATAAGAGAAGTATTGCAACTCAAGCTAGCGCGAACGCCAATTTATTAACCGCCGCCTTTTTAACGGAATCTTTTGAGCAGGCCGGTATTTTTATGGAACAAGATTTATTTCATGAGCCATATCGTTTAAGTTTGATTTCTGAAGCTAAAGATATTCGAAGAGTAGCTAAAGAAGCTGGAGCTTTTGGAACGTGTGTCAGCGGCGCTGGTCCCTCTCTTCTTTCTTTAGTACCAAAAGGAGAGCAAGCCAATTTTATTACTCATTTAGAAAGCAAGTTTCCTCGTTTCAAGCTAGAAGCAGCCTCTATTAGTAAAACTGGTATCGTTGTAGAAAAAACAAAAAAAAGCAGTACAGTCTCTAGCTTATAGAACTGTACTGCTTTATATTATGCCATTAGCACTAAACTTAAGGCCATCACTAACATACCAGCCACTACACCGTACATTGACGAATGTGTTTCATCATATTTTTTAGCTGCAGGCAAAAGCTCATCTAACGATATAAACACCATGATGCCTGCTACCCCAGCAAAGATAACACCGAACATAACACCATTGAGAAATGGCATTAATATTAGGAATGCAACGAGAGCACCTACTGGTTCTGCTAAACCCGACAAAAAAGAAAGTTTAAAAGCTTTCATTCTGCTTCCTGTCGCATAAAAAATTGGAACAGCTACCGCTATACCCTCTGGTATATTATGAATTGCCACCGCAATGGCAATGGCAATTCCAAGCTCAGGATCCTGTAATGCTGAGGCAAAGGTAGCAATACCCTCAGGAAAATTGTGAATTCCAATTGCCAATGCAGTAAATACACCCATTTTCATTAATTTCTGATGTTCTATGCTACTTGGTTTAACAGACATGTCCTCCACACTTTTTACTTCATGTGGATTCTCTGGTGAGGGAATAAGGCGATCTATAATAGCAATGAAAAGCATCCCACCAAAAAATCCTACAAGCGTCATCCAGTAACCTTGGCTAGCACCCAATTCCTCTACTAATGAATCCTTTGCCTTCACAAATATTTCCACTAATGATACATAGATCATAACACCAGCCGAGAAACCTAGAGCAACTGATAAAAATTTTGTATTCGTTCGTGAAGTCAATAAAGATAGTAAACTCCCAATGCCTGTTGCAAGGCCAGCAAACAAAGTAAGTAATAAAGCAAAAACTACATTCCCATCCATTGACCCATCTTCTTTCTTTCTAATTTAAAATCATTATACGCAAGAAGTTTCCTATATACAACTTTATTTAGTTAAAGAAAGTGTCATAATTTTTGATCTTCGATATACTCTCCTATTTTTCGCCAGTCTTCCTCTAAAAGCTCTCTAAGGGAAGGACGATAGAAAACAGATGCAGGATGAAAGGTTGGGATGACGGTATACATCTCCTCCGACCAAACAAACTCTTGCGAATCATAGGAATTTAAATGTAAAACCGAGCTTGTAAGTATCTTTCCGTGTAATTCTGTGACCTTTGCTTCCTTCCCAAGTAATCGCTGTAAACCAACATTACCAAGTGTTACGATGACCAGCGGAGATATATTTTTTAATTCGTAATCTAAGATTGGAGCATGGGCAAGTATTTCTAGCTTGGTAGGAGGACGATTATACTTTTTGAAAATTTGTTCTCCATTCCTTAGCTTCTTTTCTCTCCATAGAAAAGGTCTACTACGGACAGCACTTGTCATATATACATCCTCCCGTGTTAAAGAAATAGAGGTCAAAGACTTGTTAAGCTCATCCCCAGCTCTACCTATAAACGGTAATCCTTGAATTGCCTCATTTTCCCCTGGGGCCTCTCCAACTAGCATGAGAACTGGGTTCCTGGGACCTTTCCCCACCACAAAGCCTTCTACAGGAAATCCTTCTATTCTTTTTATGCAAAGCTCCACCAAATCATTAGGTAACTCAAACATAATATCCTCCTAACTAGAAATGCATAAGCAAATATTTTTGCCCCGGACCAGCAAATGGAGAAGGGCGACGAGGCGTGCCTTACGTACACCTTTCTTTCTTCAAAAAAATCCTTTCCAATATGGAAAGGACATTTTTATCCGTTTAAAAACTTACCTGTTTTTCTATATTCATACCACAAAGCAACGACTACAAACCACGTGTATCCGGCCATCCAGCCTGCCAGTACATCTGTTGCATAGTGACGCTCTCCAGCTATCCTAGAAAGACCTATCAGTACAGCTAAAGTGATTGCTGCAATCCAAACGACAAACTTCCAGCTTTTTTTCTTCAATACTTCCGTTATTAAGTAAGCAAAAGTTAGTAAATATAACAAGCCTACCATTGCATGTCCTGAGGGAAAACTATATGTGGTTAGCTGATCTAAAACATCTGGGCGCTCCCTCTGAATCCATCTTTTAAGTAGCTGATTCAGTGCATTTCCCACTCCTACTGTTAATAAAACAAAAAGCATCGCACGATAATTATGAGATTTAACCCATAAATAAATTATAAACAAAAGAGTGATTATAAAGACAAATTTGGTACTACCTAATACTTGAAAAGCCACAATGAAATTATTTCCTCTTAGTAGGTCCCCCATCTGTTGGTCAAACTTTACCAATGGATCGTCCTGGTAAAATATTAACAAGACAAAAAAAACAAGTAACGTGGCAAATCCAAGCGGATAAAAGAATTTTCTCACCAAACTCCCCCTCTTCTCACCAATGAAAGCGAACTTAGAATATAAATCTTCCTTTAGATATAAGATAAAAAATATTAATAACAACTCATTGGATAATTATGTACTATTTGTATTAATATACCCCATAAATTAATCTTTAACTCGCTCTCACGCAAAACATAGATCTCTAATGGGTTAATAAAGTGTTTTTATTGGTAAAGAGAACGGCTTTCCCCCTACGGTCAGATTGACATAGTTAATTTTTTATAAAAAAAAACATGCCTCATTGCTGAGACATGCTTCTTATGAAAAGATTATTTTAACTCATTTAGGATTTCATCTAGCTTATCTGCTTCTGTAGTAACACCATTGCTTGAGAAGTACCAGTTTACGCCATCTAGGTATACAATTTTTCCTTCTTTGTAAGCACGAGTTTGTTTAATAATATCGTTTTCGATATCTGCTTTAATTGCTTCTACATCAGAAGCTGTACGGTCAATAACTAATAATACCTCTGGATCAACCGAAAGGAGTGACTCATAAGAGAAGTCAGAACCGTGTGAGGATGCTTCAATGTCAGTTGTTGCTGGAACAAATCCGAAGTCATTGTAAACATATGCGAAACGAGAATCTTTTCCGTTATCGAAACCAGAGATTTTTTTGTCATTGTACATTGCCACTAATGCATTTTCATAACCTGCAGCTTTTTCTTTAACTGCTTCTACTTTTTCTTGTAGAGATGCTTTAAGCTCTTCCGCTTTTTCCTCTTTATCAAAGATGTTTGCAGCTAAGTCTACTGTTTCGTATACCGCATCAATATAGTTTTGGTTATCAGAACCAATGAAAACTACATTTGGTGTAATTTCTTTTAACTCTTCATAGAATGGTGCTTGACGACCAGAGATGAAAATTACGTCTGGATTTGTAGCTGCCACTGCTTCAAAGTCAATTTGCTTTAAAGTACCAACGTCAGCAACATTGTCATTTACATACTTTTCTTTTAAGTGCGCTGGGATATTCCCTTTACCACCGTTAGCTGCAATTCCTACAATACCTTCAACGCCTAATGCATCAAGAGTATCTAAGAAGCCATAGTCTAGAGTAATAATACGCTCTGGCATTTTATCTAAAGTTACATCATTAAAAGTAACTGACTTACCTTCTTCTGTTTCACTATTTGGTGATAGAGACTTTACAGTCATTGGATATGCGGATGTTCCTGACACTTCATCCGTTTTTGTTTGCTCTTTATTAGAATCTCCCGCTGATGTCTCATCATCTGAGTTACATGCTCCTAACATTAATGTTAAAGCTGCTACGGCAGTTAAAAATTTCCACTTTTTCATTTTTGTTTCCTCCTAATATGCTTTCTTCAAATGAAAATGATTATCATTTACATCAACTGTTATCAGTGTAAATGAAATGCATGAAAGTTGTCAACTTTTTTTTGAAAATAATTCTCATTCTCATCTACTCGAAAATAAAAACGTGCATAAATGATATACATTCATGCACGTTTGTTGAAATGATTGTTAATTGGAATTAAAGTATACACATATACGACAGCCATCTTGGACTTGTACAGGAATATGCATGTCATACACTTCACGCAAGGCTTCAGAATTAATGATCTCATTCGTTGGTCCATCCTTTACAAGACGTCCATCCTTTAATGCAACAATCCGATCAGAGTAAACAGAAGCAAAGTTGATATCATGTAATACTATGACAACCGTTTTTCCTAATTCATCTACTAGCTTACGTAAAATTTTCATAATTTGTACAGAATGTTTCATATCTAAATTGTTTAATGGCTCATCTAATAAGATATACTCAGTATCCTGAGCAATAACCATTGAAATAAATGCGCGCTGCTTTTGACCGCCTGATAACTCATCTAAAAACTTATCTTGCATATCCACTAAATTCATATACTCCAGCGCTTGGTCAACTAATCTTTCATCTTCCGCATTTAATCGCCCTTTTGAATATGGATAGCGACCAAAAGAAACAAGCTCCCGTACTGTTAAACGAATATTTAAATGGTTAGCTTGCTTTAAGATTGCAACACGCTTTGCAAAAGCATCCGATTTCATTTTCTTAACATCTGCTTGATCTAAAAATACTTCACCTGTATCAGCATCTAGCAGACGGCTAACCATGGATAATAGAGTTGATTTACCAGCACCATTTGGCCCGATAAAAGAAGTGATCGCTTTTGGTTGGATTTTTAATGTTACATTTTCAACGACTGTTTTTTTCCCGAAGCTTTTAGAAAGCTTTTTAATCTCAATCATTCTGCTTTCCTACTTTCCCTAAGTAATAAGTAAATAAAGTAAAGTCCACCGACAAAGTTGATAATAACACTAATCGTTGTATTTAAATGGAAAATATGCTGCACTAAAAATTGGCCACCTACTAGCGCAATAATACTAATCAAACTCGCTCCAATAATTAAAACCGAATGCTTATAAGTTGCTAAATATTGATATGCCAGATTCGCTACTATTAAGCCTAGGAATGTAACAGGACCAACTAGTGCTGTAGAAGTAGCAATCAAAACAGATGATAAAATTAGAACCTTTAATATAATTTTGTCATAGTTGACACCTAGGTTAATTGCATTATCACGACCTAGTGATACTACATCCAGCTCACGCAATAATCGATACCCATAAAGAAAGGCTAGACCTAGTATAGCCGATGCGATAAGTAATAATTCTGTTTTCACATTCATAAAGCTTGCAAAAAGCCTAGCTTGTAAACTTTCATATTCTACAGGATCAATAATGACCTGCATAAATGTCACAAGGCTTCCTAGTAACGTTCCAATAATCATACCTGCCAATAAAAGAAGGAAAATTGGATATTTATCTGCTCGGAATAAAAAGCGATATAGAAGTAATGCAAAAACAATCATTGCAATAATTGATACGCCAAAGTTTAAATAACGGCTTACAACAAAAACAGAAGCAGACCCTGCCGTAAAGTAGATTACTGTTTGTACTACTTCATACATGGAATCGACACCCATAACAGATGGTGTTAATAGTCGATTATGGGTTACTGTTTGAAATATAACCGATGCAAACGCAATTGCTGTTCCGGTAATAACCATTGCAGCCAACCTCTCCAAACGCTTTGGAAAGGCGTAACTAAAACCACCTTGAATATTATAGAAGGCAAATAACGCCATACACACTAACGCAATCACAGCCAAAATAATTAGCTTCGTACTATTTTTTTGCATATGCTTTCCCCCTAAACAACATTACTAAGAAGATCGCACTGCCAATTACTGCGACTGTTGTATTTACTGGTATCTCATATGGATGAACAATCAATCGGCTTATAATGTCACAAGCCAGTAAGAATGCAGCCCCCATAAAGATAGTGTGTGGAATTGTTTTCCGTAGATTATCGCCTAAATAAAGGGAAACAAGGTTTGGTACTATTAAGCCTAAAAAAGGTATTATTCCAACAGTTAAAACGACTGTAGTAGAAATAACTGCTACGATAACAAGACCAATATTTAATACTGTCCGATAACTTAAGCCTAAGTTTTTTGCAAAATCCTCGCCCATACCGGCAACAGTAAATTTATTTGCATAAATATAAGCAATAATAATCGCCGGCACTGCCACATAAAGCAATTCATAGCGCCCTGAGACGATTAATGTAAAACTCCCTAAGAAAAATGAATCAACATTTTGTAAAACATCCGCTTCATATCCCAAAAACGTTGAAATTGCACCAATAATATTACCGTACATAATCCCAATAAGCGGTACGAAAATTACATCCTTAAATTTAATACGCTCAAGCAGCTGCATAAAAATAAACGTACCGATTAATGCAAATGCAAAACTAAAGAAAATCTGTCCCATATAAGACATATTTGTAAAGAATATCATTGATACAATGACTCCTAGTTTTGCTGCATCAAGGGTACCCGCTGTTGTCGGTGATACGAACTTGTTTCGGCTTAAACTTTGCATAATTAAGCCTGCAATACCCATTCCTGCACCAGCTAATATAATTGCCATTAAACGCGGCAATCTACTTATCAAGAAGATTTGCGTCTTTTGTGATTCGAAATCAAGCAAATCGCTTGGTCTAATATTAATGGCACCTATAAATAGCGAAATAAAGGATAGGATAATAGTTGCTATTACTAATATCCATAATCTCATGTGAAATCCCCATAAAAATATATTTTCTCAACAACATTGTTGATAACGATTATCATTATTGAGTCGTCTTCCATTATAAACAACGAATATAGTAAAATCAACATCTACTAACCGGCATCTTTTGTTCTAACTATAACATTTGTACTAAAAAGAGCTTTCAGTATAGTTGTCCAGTCATTCAATTTTTTAAAATATATGATTTTAAGTACAGGAAAACTGTATAAGAACCTGTTCTACAAATTCAATAAAAAGAACGTGAAAATAGATACTCATGGCATTAAGATTATATTCTTCATTTCAAAAAAACTGCTCTAATCGTTCCATTTCTGAAACGCTTAGAGCAGTTGTACCCATTATTAAATTTCGATTTCAACAGCACTCTCAACTATTTCCTGTGGTACTGTGATTTCCGTTAATTCATTGAAGTTAGAATAGGTAGTTTTTAAATCTTGGATCATAGTAACTGTTTCTCCATCCATCGTCATTACCATGTCCATTACCATGTCTACTTTGTTTGTTTGGAATGTTTCTTTATCAATATGAAGGACATAATTTAACGAATTAATCGTATAATCCATGTCTATTCCTTCAGAATCGCCTAATCCCTTTAATGCTTCATCTACTTGCGCTTGTATTAAAGCAGTAAATTTTTCTCCTGAAGCATTCATTTTTAAGATATAGTTCTTATCATCTTGTTCAAAAGTAAAATCTTCTAAATACTCCTCTAGCATTTGTAACTGTTCAGCAGGATTAGACTGATCGGTTGAACCCATCAGTTCATCCATCATGTCCTGTGGAAGCTTCATCCATTGTCCTGTAGTACTTTCAAACATGTAAAACGATTCTGTTGAAAGATAGGCTTCAATATCCATATCTTCCTCCATACCCTCTCCCATAATCATGGAAGTTGTCCCTTTTTGATAAATCTGAATTGGATCTATTACAACATCCATATCCATATCAGCAACCATGTTTATCTCTTCTTCACCTGGCATATTCATTTTTTGGTCTAAAGTCATTTGTACTTTTACGCTCTTTAATTGCTCCGAAACTTCTATGGACTTCGCATAAACTTCTTTAAGAGTCATGTCGCTCTTGTCGGCAACTCCAGAGTCTGTTGGTTGAGCAGTTTGGTTACAAGCAGCTAAGCCTAATGTAAGTGCTGTTGCAGCTAAAAGTGTTTTCCATTTCTTCATATTAATTCCACCCTTTCCTGTTTATAATAGTTTTTACGAATATAAACGGAAAAGGTTTCAAATGTTTAATTTATCCCGCGCATATATTTTTGAATGATAGGACTTGTGAAATAGAGAACTAAACCAATTAGTAAGGCTATTCCTCCTATCACACCGAAATACATAATCTCATTCTCTGGGCTATATAGTTTTACCACTTGTGCATTAATTGCCTGAGCTGAAGCGTTAGTCATGAACCAAAGACTCATAGTTTGAGCAGCAAATGCGGCTGGTGCAAGCTTTGTAGTAGCAGATAAACCAACAGGTGAAAGTAATAATTCTCCTATTACAACTAAGAAAAAGCTTAGTACTAGCCACCACGGACTCACAAGTGATTCAGTTCCGTTTAAGTATGCAGGGAATATCATGACAATAAACGATAATCCTGCAAAGAAAAGACCATAGGCAAACTTCCGAGAAGTAGTTGGTTGCCTCTTCCCAAGCTTTACCCAAAGCCATGCAAATATCGGTGCAAAAGCTATAATAAATAATGGATTTAAGGATTGGAACCAAGCTGGTGATAACTCAAATGTCCCGATAGAAAGGTTCACTCGTTCATCAGCATATTGCGCCAATATATTGGAACCCTGCTCTTGAATCGCCCAGAACATCATAGCTGCAACGAATAATGGAATATAAGCAAGCAGCCTAGATTTTTCATCCTCCGTAGACTTATCACTTCTATACATTACGATGAAATAGATGGTAGGGATCAAAATCCCTAAAATAGAGATAGTCATAGTAAACACATCGATTGTCATTATGCCTGCTTGGACCAAGTAGAATCCAATAGCTGCAATGATGACAGCTACTATTCCGAAACGTAAGAAAAATGATTTTCTTTCTTGCTTTGTCATTGGATTTGGAACATATGAACCTGCTAGTCCCAAGTATTTCTTTTTCGTCACTAAAAAGACAACTAATCCAATAGCCATCCCAACAGCCGCTAGGCTAAATCCTAGATGAAAGTTGTAGTTTAATCCGATTGTTCCGACAATTAAAGGCGCAATAAATGCCCCCATATTAATACCCATGTAGAATATACTAAAGCCTGAATCTCTACGTACGTCCTCTTTTGAATATAAATCCCCGACGATACTTGAAATATTAGGCTTCAATAAACCTGTACCTATTACAATAAACGCCATCGATACAAATAATGTGGTCAATCCACCTGGGATAGCTAAAACAATATGTCCAAGCATGATTAAAACTCCACCATAAAACACAGTTCGAGTAGTACCGAGAAGTCTGTCAGCTATCCAACCACCAATAATACCTGACATGTAAACTAGCGATCCATATACTGCCATAATAGAGTTAGCCGTAGATCTCTCTAAACCTAGACCACCAGCAGTTACTTCGTAGTACATGTAGTAGATAAGGATTGCTCTCATTCCATAATAGGAGAAGCGCTCCCAAAACTCAGTAAAAAATAATGATAAAAGCCCTTTTGGATGTCCAAAGAATCCTTTTTGAGGCACCGACTTTACTATTTCTTCTTTTGATAACAAGATCAATCCCTCTTTTCTTTTTCAAAAAATATAACACTATTTTCCCCTAATCGAAGAAATAAAAACCATTTTAATATTTCGAGTTTTGAAATTATTCGTTATAATAGTCTGTATGACTTTAGAAAAGGGTGCTTATAATGATTAGGAAATTTTTTGCCTTTTACAAACCACACAAGCGTCTATTTCTTATAGACTTCTCCAGTGCTGTGTTTGTTGCAATTCTAGAACTCGCTTTCCCAGTTGCAGTTCAGTGGTTTATCGATGTGTTGTTGCCACAAGGAGATTGGAATACAATCGTACGTGTCAGTATACTACTTTTATTTGTATATATCATTAGTACATTTCTCCAATTTATCGTCAGTTATCTAGGACATAAGCTTGGAATCAATATCGAAACAGATATGAGACAGAAGCTATTTAACCATGTACAAAGACAATCATTTCGCTTTTTTGATAATACGAAAACGGGCCATGTTATGAGTCGAATTACCAACGATTTATTTGATATCGGGGAATTGGCTCATCACGGTCCAGAGGATCTTTTTATTGCAGTTATGACATTAGTCGGGGCTTTTACTATCATGTTCAACATTAACCCAGAGCTTGCAGTGATAGCTATCGTTATGGTTCCCTTCCTTTCCATTGTTGCGACCTATGGAAATATGATGATGAATAGAGCGTGGAAACAAATGTATGCTAAAATAGCAGACGTCAACGCTAGAGTAGAGGATAGTGTTTCTGGAGTGCGTGTAGTTCAGTCTTTTACAAATGAACAATTTGAAATGGACCGTTTCCAGCAAGATAACGGAAAATTTCGTTTAGCAAAGCTGAAAGCATATAAGGTAATGGCTGGTACACATTCAAGTATCTTTATGATGACCCGCTTAGTTACTTTAGTGGTATTAGTAGTCGGATCTTGGTTTTCTTTCCAAGGTACGATGTCTAATGGGGAATTAGTTAGTTTCATTTTATATGTCAACGTATTAATCAAACCAGTTGATAAAATTACTGCTTTATTGGAGCTTTATCCAAAAGGAATGGCTGGTTTCAAACGTTTCTTGGAGCTAGTAGAGCAAGAGCCAGAGATTGAGGACAAGCCTAACGCCTTGGAAATAAAGCATTTAGCAGGAAATATAAACTTTGAAAATGTAAGTTTCCGTTATGATGCGCATAAAAAAGTTTTAGACTCTATAGATCTATCCATTAACGCTGGAGAAACTATAGCATTTGTCGGTCCATCTGGTGCTGGTAAAACGACAATTTGTTCATTAATTCCTCGTTTCTACGAAATTGACGAGGGTGCCATCACTATCGACGGCCTTAATATCCAAGATATTAAATTACAATCTCTTCGCTCTCAGATAGGGATTGTGCAACAGGATGTATTTTTGTTTACCGGTACCATTCGGGAAAATATTGCTTACGGTAAGAGGGATGCCTCAGAGGAAGAAATAAGGAATGCAGCGAAAAAAGCTCACTTAGAAGGACTCATTGCTTCTTTGCCAGATGGATATGATACACAAATAGGCGAAAGAGGATTAAAGCTATCTGGAGGACAAAAACAGCGATTAGCAATTGCAAGGATGTTCTTGAAGAATCCACCAATACTCATTCTCGATGAAGCCACTTCTGCCTTAGATACAGAAACAGAAAAAATTATTCAGCAATCTCTAATGGAACTTGCAGAAAATCGCACTACCCTTATCATTGCCCATCGACTTGCTACCATACGTGATGCAGACAGAGTGGTAGTGGTAACCGAAGATGGCATTGCAGAAGATGGAACTTACAGTGAATTAGTGAAGAAGGACGGAGTTTTCGCTCGTCTCCACAACATCCAATACCAACAATTATATTAAGAAAAGCATAGGCGCCTGTTCTGCCAATAAAATTCAAAAAACCAGGAAAAAGGATAAAACCTTCTTCCCTGGTTTTTATTTCTAGCCATTTACATATTCTTCATATCGCTTATAATCAGATTTTTTCAACTCCACCTGAATCAACGTTCCTTCTTCTTCGTAAGAGGTAGATTGGATGGAAGCATGTTCATTTAAATAATTCAAAACCTCTCCTCTGTCAAATGGTATTAACATAGAGCACTGAACGTAATCTGAGAAAATGTGTTTCTTAATTATATCTAACAACTGCTCTAAGCCCGTTCCCTCTTTTGCTGAAATCCAAATATTATTACCATTAACGTACGGATAAGGAAGATCCGCTTCGTCGGACTTGTTGTAAACAAAGATGGTAGGAACGTCTTCTACTCCGATGTCTAGAAGTGTTTTGTTGGTGACATCCATCATATATCGATGCTCTTCATTTGATACATCCACCACGTGCAGCAGTAGGTTCGCATCTCTAGCTTCTTCTAGTGTAGAGCGAAAAGCCTTTACAAGATGCGTTGGAAGCTTACTAACAAATCCTACAGTATCAGTAAGTAAAAATTCCTTTTGATCTTGAAGCCTAATTTGCCTTACGGATGTCTCCAAGGTAGCAAAAAGCATGTCCTTTTCAAATACCTGCTTATTCGTTTCTTGCCCTACCATTCGAAGTACTTGATTCATAATAGTGGATTTACCTGCATTCGTGTAACCTACAAGAGAAACAACAGGTACTTGGTTTTTTCGTCTTTGCTTTCTTTGCGTTTCCCGTTGATCCTTCACTTGCTCTAACTCTCGCTTCAGCTTTGCTATTTGATCTTCAATTTTCCGTCTATCTAGCTCCAGTTTCGTTTCTCCCGCACCACGGTTTCGGAAACCTCCTCCAGTTCCTCCACCCTGTCTACCTAAAGAAGCACGTAGCCCGACTAGTCTCGGCAACATGTATTGCAGTTGAGCGAGCTCTACCTGCATTTGTGCTTCGTTAGTTTTTGCTCGACGCCCAAAGATATCTAAAATAAGCATAGTACGATCGATTACTTTACATTCCAGATCTTTCTCCAAATTACGAATCTGTGAAGGAGATAGCTCATCATTAAATATAACTAAATTTGCATCATTTGCATCGTATAAGTTTTTTATTTCTTCTACTTTTCCAGTTCCAACATAATGTGATGAATTTACTCTTTCTAAGCCCTGTGTAATCTCTCCTACCACTTCTACATCAAGTGCTTTAGCAAGATTGCGCAATTCCTCTAGCTCATAATCAAAGTGCTCATGATGCTGTAGTTTTACAGCAACTAAGATTGCTTTTTCCAATAATTGTTCCATTATAAAGCCTCCCTTTAGACAAAGCGATAGACAGCCTGCTCATATTCGATTACTTCCTTCTTACCTAGTCCCTCTATATATATATTTGCAAGTCTTTCTCTTTCATGACTCTTTATACACGTAAAAGTCAACCTCGTGTTTCCCAAAAGGAGTACTCCATCCTCCACTTTCTTTAATCCAAAATAGTTTATCCATTTCTCTATTATTCCCCTTGGATTCCTAACGTGAAACTCACATTCTCGGATAGATTGCTGAAGATTCTCTTCTGTTACAGCACCCTCATCTTTTAGACGAAGATATCGTACATCATCTGGCTCCTCCCATTGAATTAAAAAAGGGCTTGGAAGAGAACTATTAACTTTCTCTTGTATAAATAACATTTTCCACTTTCTAATTATTCCAGATGTTGTTTTTCTTTCAGCTTGTAAAACACCCGAAGTTTCTATACCTTTTGACTTCAATCTTTTGTCTACACCCTCTATGTCATTTGTGCGGATACAAATGTTTCCGAAGCCAGGTCCTAGTTCTAAATCGTGGAGCAACAAGTTTATTAAAGGATGATTGGCTTTAATAGCAATATCTTTATCCTCTATCGCAAGCCATTCTATATAGCTATTTTCTGTATATAACAAAGCATTATGCGTTCCCCAATTAACATGCCGACCTCCCTCAACAGCGTGAAATCCTTTCTCTTTCCAATTTTCTGCAACTTCTGAAGGTTTTTTTGTTACTTGATGAACTATATGATCCAATAACACCTTACCACCACCTATTCGTATCCTTATTATACAACACAAATAAAAAGCATCGTTGTCGATGCTTTTGAAACGTTATGAGAATTATATTTTGTCGATTTCCCGGGAAATAGATCCTTTTATGCTTCAACCTTTTGTCTGGACATTTCTCTTAGGAGAAACTTTTGTATTTTTCCGGAGGCTGTCATTGGATAAGAATCAATAAATTCAACATATTTTGGAATTTTATGAAACGAGATTTTCCCTTTGCAATATTCTTTTAACTCTTCTACAGTTAAGCTCGCCCCTGCTTTTAGAATAATCCAAGCCATTAACTCTTCTCCATATTTTTCATCCGGAACACCTACGACCTGGACGTCTTGTATCAATGGATGCTGATATAAAAATTCCTCTACCTCTTTTGGATAAATATTTTCTCCACCTCGTATGACCATATCCTTCATACGACCGGTAATATCTATATATCCCTCCTCATCCATCACAGCAATATCACCTGTATGTAGCCACCCATTTGAATCTATTGCCGCTTTAGTAGCCTCTTCATTTTTGTAATATCCCTTCATCACTAAATAGCCTCTAGTACAGAGCTCTCCAGGAACACCGGAAGGGGTATCTTCCCCGGTAGCAGGGTCAATTATCTTCACCTCTACCCCTGGGTGAGCTTTCCCTACGGATGATACTCTTTTTTCAATAGCGTCATCCGTTTTCGTTTGCGTAATTACTGGTGAGGATTCTGTTTGGCCATACGCAATCGTTATTTCAGAAGCACCCATCTCATTCATTACTTTTTTCATCACTTCCATTGGACATATGGACCCCGCCATTATTCCAGTTCGAAGTGAAGTTAGATTATATTGCTTGAAGTCTGGATGATTTAGCTCTGCTATAAACATAGTTGGAACCCCATGCAGGGCTGTACACTTTTCATCTTGTACGTATTGAAGAACCTTTTCTGGTGCAAATTGCTCTAATATGACCATTGTCGAGCCATGCGTGACAGATGCTATTGTTCCCATTACACATCCAAAGCAATGAAAGAATGGTACAGGGATACATAATCGATCATTTTCCGTCAGATGGATGTAATCTCCAACAAGCTGGCCATTATTTATAATATTTCGATGAGTTAGCATAACACCCTTCGGAAACCCTGTAGTTCCGGATGTGTATTGTATATTTATAACATTTTCATTATGAAGCGCTTTCATTGCAGCTTCTAAGCTTTCATCGGAAATATCGTTTGCATATGCTAATAATTCCGACCACTTAAATATGCCTGGATAATCATTTTCACTCATGACTATCACTCTCTTAAAGTGTGGTAATTTTAGCGACTCAATCTTTCCTTTTTCTGCAGTGTTAATTTCTGGGCAAATTGACTTAATAATTTCTAAGTATGAAGTTCCTTTAAATGATTCACATAATATGAGAGTGGTAGCATCCGATTGTTGTAGGAGGTATTCTAATTCCTTTTCCTGATAATTAGTATTTACCGTTACTAGAACAGCACCCATCTTACCAGTGGCAAATTGACTTAATAACCATTCTCTTTTATTATCTGACCATATGGCTACATGTTCCCCTTTTTGAATCCCCATTCCTAAAAATGCTTTAGCAAGCTCGTCCGTCTCCTGATCGAACTCTTTATATGTTTTTCTTATCCCGTGCTCAGGATATACATATGCCTCGTGCTCTGGGAAACTACTTGCAGCCGATTTTAGGATTTCAGCCATTGTTCTTTCATTTAACATACCAATCTCCCCTTTCGATTGATGCACTATTAATATTATCACAACATTCTGAACACGTTAAGTGAAGTCCAATTTTTTTCCTCTTATATAAAACACACTTTTATCTATTAATGAAAACTAAAGTACATGAGTAAAAGCTATCACTCTCCTTTCACCAATAAAACCTCTTCCTGTGGTAAACTATCCACATAGTAAAACATAAAAAAGAAGGCGATTGTATGGACCTCCAAGAGATGAAGGAAAACCTAATAGAGAAAATTCAAGCTAAGCAACTCGTTGCGGCTACCTTTAGCCAGCCACGCACTAAGTCGAATGAATTGAGAAGAGTAAAACTTAAGCCAATCGACATTAAAAATGTATATTACATCCAATTAGAATACCAATATGAACAAGTTTTAAAGCATGAAAATGTACCATTAGCTGAATTCCCTAACAAACTAGATGATTTATTAGAGCTGTTTAGACAAATACTTGCTGATTTCATAACCGAAAAAATTCATATTCAGCTGTCAAAGAAAAATAAGGTCATGTGGAAGACAGAAGTTTTAGCTACACCTAAAAAGGTTGATCTATCTCATAACAGAAAAAAAAATTATTTATTAGACGAGCAAACCCCTTACCCTTTTCTAATACGCTTAGGAGTACAGAGCCCTGAGGGTAAAGTAAAAAAACAAAAATACGATAAGTTTAAACAAATTAACCGCTTCATTGAATTCATTGACGATTCGATTGACTATCTTCCGAAGGATAAACAAATAAGAATTTTAGACTTTGGTTCAGGAAAATCCTACTTAACCTTTGCCCTGTATCATTATCTAAGAATTGAAAAGGGACTCAACATTAAAGTAACAGGCCTCGATTTAAAAAAGGAAGTAATTGAGGAATGTGCTAAGATTGCAAAGGATCTTGGTTATGAACAATTAGAATTTTTAGTTGGGGATATTAATGATTACAACGAGGAAACGTCTGTAGACATGGTGGTTACACTTCATGCATGCGATGTTGCCACTGATATGGCATTGGCACGAGCAGTAAAATGGGGAGCAGAAGTTATTCTAAGTGTTCCCTGCTGCCAGCATGAGCTTAATAGACAACTCAACGCTCCCCAACTTGACTTAATGCTAAAGCATGGACTTATAAGAGAAAGATTTGCTGCACTTGCTACCGATTCTATTCGTGCTGAAATTCTTACAATGGTTGGCTATGAAGCTCAGCTTTTAGAATTTATTGATATGGAAAACACACCCAAAAACATTCTTATAAGAGCCTATAAAAACGGAAAAAAACCATCCATGGAACAAAAAAAGAACTATCAACAATTCAAACAATTATTGAATGTCCAGCCTTTCCTGGAAAATGAATTAAAAGATTATTTTTCTTAAAATAGAGTAATCCCAAAAGCTAAATTACTTTTGGGATACTTTTATTTCTTCATGCTCTTTTTATAGCTCTTGTCTTAAAGCCTGAATTACATCAATTTTTGTCGCTTTTTTAGCCGGTCTCCATCCAGAGATCATTGCCACACCAATACTTATGGATGCTGCAATTACAACTAGCTGCCAAGGAATAAGAGAAAAAATTAGTGTCATATCTCCCAGACCTTCATCTAAAACAGAAGAGAGGATAAACGGCAGCAGCAAATTTGCTAGGTAACTTACTATATAGGAAATGATTACTGCTAGGATTGTTCCAATAACACCAATCCAGGCACTTTCCATTAAAAATAGACGTCTAATTAGCTTAGGACTAGCCCCTATCGCTTTCATTACTCCTATTTCTCTCGTTCTTTCTGTTACAGCCATTGTCATCGTGTTAAATATACCGATGGAAGAGATTAAGACAGCAATTGTGCCAATAAAAATAAGACCGATTTTAAATGCCAGAAAGAAAACATCTATCTGCTCCAGCTGCTCGGAAACAGAGTATATTTGATAGCCTTTTTCTTTTAATTTTTCTGTAGCAGTTTTAACCTTCTCGAGGCTAGCTGCATAAATTTTTGTTGTCGTATAGGTCATTCCTTCTGCATCATCTATATGCGCAGTATATACCTTCTCTATTGCAGGCAACCAAGCATTATCTATCAATACGGTCGTATCTACGATCCAGTCTTTCGCTGGATTATCCAGAATTCCTACTATTGTGTAAGTCCATTCCTCTGGATATGCCTGTTCCTCCTCATAGCTTTGAAGATTCATTGTTACTTTCTTTCCTAGAATAGAATCCTTAAATCCAGCAGAAGCAGAATCCCACTCCTCTCCCTGCTCTAATCTGTCAGCACGTTCCTCTTTTGTTAATAGGTTAGCAGCAAAGTGAAATCCCACCACAATCTCCTGATTATTTTTTGGAAATCTTCCTTCTGCTAGTTTTATGTTGGACTTTTTCTCTTCTACAAAATCAGTCAGAGCCAGCCTTCCATCTATTGCTCTGTCCTCTAAATGAAAAGAAGAAATTAAGTTAAATTCAGTTCTTTGAACTATTGCCTCAATTCCTTCCACAGACCTGATCTCTTCAACATCCATGTCTATTCCACCTTGATAAACCTCTATCTCTGTAATGGCCTGATCTTGTAAAATTTCTTGCCTTAATGTTTCCTGTACACCAAACCCTATAGAAGCTAAAACGATTAAAAAAGCACAGCCTATCGTGGCGGCTAAAACTGTCATAAACACTCTTAGTCTATTCTTTTTAATATGCTGACGAACAAAGTCAACTTGATCTCTAAATAACATGTCTCTTCTCCTTTTTACTTTAAAATGCCATCATGCATTCTAAATTGTCGGTGTGCGATGCTAGCTACCTCTTCATCATGCGTAATAATTACAAACGTAATTCCCAGCTCTTGATTTAAGGTTTGTATGAGAAGGAGAATATCCTGCTCTGTTTCTGAATCTAAACTACCGGTCGGTTCATCTGCAAAAATAATAGGAGGGTTTGTAATTAAAGCCCGAGCTATTCCGACTCTTTGCTGCTGTCCGCCAGACAGCTCATTAGGATAGTGATCTGCAACAGAAGCAAGCCCTACTCTCTCTACTAATTGCCGAACTTGGATATGTCTCTCCTTAGATGGGACACCCTTTAGCTTTAGAGGCAGCTCAATATTTTCAAAAGCAGTTAGCCCTGGCATCAATTGAAAATTTTGAAAGACGAAGCCAAAGTTTTCTAAACGGAACGCAGCAATCTCCTCCTCACTCATAGAGGCAGTTTCTATATTTTTTATTAAAATTGAGCCCTTTTCAGGCTTCATAAGACCAGCTATTGTATGTAATAGAGTAGATTTTCCAGAGCCGCTTTTTCCAACTACAGATATGATTTCTCCTTCTTCTACATTAAAGGAAAGATTCTTTAAAACCGGGACTCTCTTTTCCTTGCCCTTCTTTCCAATCCAAAAGGTATGCTGCAATTCTCTTACCTGTATCATTTTTATTATCCTCCTGCTCCTATTTGTTTCTTAAACTAAGTTTAGACCAATATTCTTAATATTTATGAAGGAGAATATTGAAGATTTTCTTAAGAATTTTTTAGTGCAGGAGCTCCAAACTTTTTAGATCACTTATCCGTCTAATGTTTATACGTCGAATAGACAAAAGGAGTTACTTTATGAACAAAAAAAAGAAATATAAGCTAATCGAGACGTACCTTATAGAAAATCAACAGGCACATTATCGATTTGCGTATAGCTATGTAAAAGATAAAGAGCGAGCACTGGACATTATGCAGGAAAGTATTATCAAGGCACTTCGCTCCAGTGATTCTCTTGTACAAATTCAATATTTAAAGACTTGGTTTTATCGAATATTAATTAACACTTCATTGGACTTTATTCAGAAGGATAAAAAAATTATTTATGTAGAGGATAAAACACTAGATTATCACCTTCCTGTTCAAGAGGACGAATTACGAGATATTGATTTGTACGAAGCAATCGATCAATTGTCTGGTCCAGATAAAACCATTATTATTCTTAGATACTTTGAAGATTTGAAGATAGACGACATCGCGCAGCTATTAGGTGAAAATAAAAACACAGTAAGATCTAGGCTCTACGCTACGTTGAAAAAGCTTAGAGCACTTTTGGAAGAGGTGGGACAATGAGTAATCTGGAGAAAGCAAAACAAAAATATAATGAAATAGATATTCCGCAGGACCTTGATGCTACAGTACGTAATTCTATCCAAAGTGGCAGAGGGAAGCATAAACTAAGCAAACATCATATAAAGCAATGGGGAATTGCAGTAGCAGCTGCAGTAGCGTTATTTGTAGGGAGTGTGAATATAAGCCCTACTTTTGCTAAAACATTAGCAGCTGTGCCAGCTCTACAATCTATTATTGAAGTTATAACCGTCCAAGATCTTGATTTGGAAAAAGATAGCTCAAGTATACATTTAAATACTCCAAGCATTTCTGGATTAGAAAACAAAGAGTTAGAGGAAGCACTAAATACTAAATACCTAGCTGAAAACAAAGCTCTATACGAAAAATTTATAGAGGAAACAGGTACTGATTCACTAGGTAATGTAAATATCGCTACTGATTATGAAATAGTGACCAATACTGACGATATACTTTCCATTACTCGTTATGAGTCAGTTGCATATGGTTCTTCCTTTCTGTCTATGAGAACGGATAATATTGATAAGAAAAATGAAGTGCTGATAACATTGCCAAGTCTCTTTAAAGATGACTCATATATAGAGACCATTTCTACTTATCTAATAGAAGAAATGAGAAAGCAAATGGAAAAGGATAACAGTATTGTTTACTGGATTGCGAGTGAGGAAGAACCTGGCTTCGAGCAAATCAGACCAGATCAAAACTTTTCAATTACAGAAGATCATAAGTTGACGATATCCTTTGATAAATACGAAATTGCTCCTGGTGCAAGTGGAGCGATAACCTTTGAAATACCTACAGAGATTATAAAAGAAGAACTTGTAAGCAATTACTATATAAAATAAACATCAGATATTTCTCTTGAAACACAAAAACAGGTGAGGGCAACTAAACATTCCCTTCACCTGTTTTAATTTTTATGATGGCATTGGTGTCTCTGTAGGCTGTGCATAACCCTCTTTGTATGTTTCATCAATCACTTGTCTGATTTCAAGCAATGACTTACCTTCCTGCACCATTTTTATGGAAGTGATAGCAGTTTCTAAGCAGGCTGCACAACGGGTTCCGTGGTCATCCCAAACAACTTCTCCATTTTCCTTTATCTCGGATACGAAGCAATTGAAGTTGTTTAAATGCCCAGCATTCTCACCACAGCCGCAATAGCATGGCATCCATTTTAATACATCATGAGCCTTGGCAGCTGCTTGATAAACAAGCCTCATATCATCAGACTGAGTTTCTAGAAAAGAAGGGAGCACCTCTGTTGAGGCAGTCACCTCTTGAATATCACCATTCGCCAAATGATCAACATGCCCAACATCATGGTCATGATGTTCTTCGTCATTTTCCCCCTGTTGACTACAAGCGGCCAAAACCAAGCAAATACTAAAAAGTAAAAATAATATTTTTCTCATGTTAGATCATTTTTTCTGGACGAACTATTTCATCAAACTTTTCAGGAGTTAATAATTCTAAGGCTACTGCCGCTTCCTTAAGCGTAGTTCCGTTTTTATGAGCATGCTTGGCGATTTTTGCTGCATTTTCATAGCCAATGTACGGATTTAATGCCGTTACTAACATCAAGGAATTATTTACGTGATGTTCAATCTGTGCATGATTTGGTTCTATTCCCACAGCGCAATTATTATTGAAGCTAATGATAGCGTCGCTCAACAATCTTACGGATTGAAGGAAATTATGGATAATGACAGGCTTAAACACATTTAGCTGATAGTTTCCTTGACTTGCTGCAAAGCCTATTGTTGTGTCATTTCCTAAAACCTGAGCCACTACCATTGTCATTGCCTCGCTTTGGGTAGGATTAACCTTTCCAGGCATAATAGAGCTTCCAGGCTCATTTTCTGGAATGATTAATTCCCCAATTCCTGAACGAGGACCACTTGCTAGTAAGCGAACATCATTGGCAATTTTCATCAAGTCTGCCGCTAGACCTTTAATTGCTCCGTGAACATACACAACATCGTCATAGCTAGTAAGTGCATGGAATTTATTTTTAGCAGAGGTAAACTCAATATCAAGCGCTTTCGAAATTTCCGCAGCAACTAAGTCTCCAAATCCTTTCGGAGCATTTAACCCTGTACCTACTGCCGTACCTCCCACCGCTAGCTCCTTCATATCTTCTAAGCTTTGTGCAATCATTTTAGAAGATTTTTCGAGCATTCTATGCCAACCACTAAATTCTTGGCCGAGAGATAATGGGGTAGCATCCTGTAGATGAGTCCGACCAATTTTCACTATATCCATAAATTGTTCTGATTTGTTACCTATTGTTTCCTTCAGCACTTCAATTGCGGGTAGCAATTCTTTTTGAACTGCGAGAACTCCCGCTATATGGAGAGCAGTAGGGAATGTATCATTAGAGCTTTGTGATTTGTTCACATCATCATTAGGATGTAAGCGTTCCTCACTGCCCTTTTCTTCTAATAATTGATTTCCGCGATTTGCAATCACTTCATTTACATTCATATTTGATTGAGTGCCACTTCCTGTTTGCCAAACAACTAACGGAAAATGATCATCAAGCTTGCCAGCTAAAATTTCATCTGCTGCTTGAGAGATGGCATCACGCTTTGCTTCAGATAGGTTACCAAGAGAATGACTAACTATTGCTGCTGATTTTTTTAAGAGTGCCAGTCCATGAACAACACCTATAGGCATTTTTTCAGTACCTATTTTAAAGTTTTGTTTTGACCTTTGTGTTTGCGCTCCCCAAAGACGATCTTGTGGAACTTTTATTTCTCCCATTGAATCTCGCTCAATACGATAAGACATGCTTTCCTCGCTCCTTTTAGTACCAATGATTATTTTTTTCTTGAAGCATTAACAAAAACTCATCTAGAACTTCTGGATGGAATTGAGTCCCTCTTCCATCTTTCATTTCTTGAATTGCCTCTTCAAACGACATGGCACCTCG
This sequence comes from uncultured Psychrobacillus sp., assembly GCA_934234185.1. Classification (GTDB taxonomy): domain Bacteria; phylum Bacillota; class Bacilli; order Bacillales_A; family Planococcaceae; genus Psychrobacillus. The sequence goes on from CAKQHO010000003.1 coordinate 38,272, forward strand.
ATAAATTCGATTTGTTGTCATTGCGTCAAAGGCATCGACAACAGAAATGATAGATGCTTCCAGAGAAATCTCCTCCCCCATTAGCCCATAAGGGTATCCCTTTCCATCATACCTTTCATGATGCTCTTCTACAATAAAAGCGGCTTCCCTTACTATTTCTAACTCATGATTTCTCATCATTTCTGCTCCAAGAGTCGTATGCATTTTAATAATCTTCCATTCATCCTCCGAAAGCTTCCCCACTTTGTTTAATATTTCTGGTGGGATAGCCAGCTTTCCAATGTCATGAAAATAAGCTCCTGTACTTAGCCTAGCTACTCCCTTGCCCTTCGGGTGAATCCTTTTCCAAAGCTCTGTTGAATAATCTCTTATTCTAGCGCAATGGTGATATGTATAGCCATCTACTTCTTGAATTTTTTGGGCATCACGATGAATTATTCTTCGCTCCTCAAAGTTAGCTTCGAAAAAAGTTGAAGACATCTCTAGTAAAATTTCTACCTCCTCTTTTGCAAAGCAAGTAAGTAAAAAAGGATAATCTTTAGCGTTTAGCACATCACCACGCCTGAAAATGGAAACCCTCCCTTCCCATCTAACCTCTAGCTCTCCAGCTAAAATAGTATAAGTTTCCAAGTAATTAAATCGATTAGGAGAGTATATCCAAGAAGTGCTGTTAGGAAGCAATGAATATAGAGCGTACGCAATTTGAGGGGACTTACCGAGATAAGTAGTAACTGTTTGATCACTAATCACTTTAAGGAGACTACAATTATTTTTAATATCTTGAATCTGTTTTGTGGTTAGTAACATTTTTCCTCCAAAAAAATACATAATTCGACAATATATTCTTTCATTATACCTCCATTTATTACTAAATGAAATATACCCATAGAAAAAGATGGTGCCACAGGAATAGTGGACCATCTTTTTACTTGCTTAAGTTAACTGTACTTCTTTTTCTTCTTTTTCTTCATTTGATTTTTTCACTTCATTAGTTAGCTGTTCAATACTAGGACGAATAGAAGACTTTCCAGCATAGCTCTCTAACAAATCTTTTACATCAATTCCTGAAGAGGCTTTTAATGTTTCCTGCAGTGTAGACATTAAGTTAGTCGCATAAGATGTAACCTTATTAGCTCCTCCACCTTCCCCGCTTCCCGTATCTACTACAGTAATTTTATCGATATTGGATAGTGGGCTTGCTACCTGTTTTGCGTATTCTGGAAGCATATTGATCACCATGTCCATTACAGCAGCCTGACCGTAGAGTTCGAATGCCTCTGCTATTTTACGTTTTGCTTCAGCCTCCGCAAGTCCTTTTAATCTGATTACATCCGCTTCAGACTCCCCTTGCGCACGTTGAGCATCGGCTTTTGCGATACCATCCCAACGTACTTTTTCCGCATCGGCTTTTGCTTTTGCTTCTATACGATATTTTTCCGCATCTGCTTCTGCAATTTCTCTTGTTTTAGCCGCAGCTGCACTTTGCTCAATTGCATAACGATCTGCATCCGCCTTTTTCTTCACTTCAGAGTCGTACTGCTTTTCACGACGGAGGATCTCTTTTTCTTCTAGTTCAATTTGTTTCTGTCTTTCAATAATTTGGATTTGCATCTCTTGCTCAGTAACCTCTTGTTTAGCTCGCGCAGTTTCTAATTCATAAGCTTGGTCAGCTCTAGCCTTAGCCATGTCCTGCTCCCTACGATATTCAGCGACTTTCAGCTGATTATGCTTTTCAGCCTCTGCAATTTCTGTTGCTCTTTCAATCTCTGCCTTTTGCGCTTCTTTAGATGCCTCTGCACGCTTAATTCGCGTTTCTTTTTCTGCCTCAGCTGTAGCTATATCCGCATCTCTTTTTACCTGTGCAATACGTGGCTTTCCTAAAGAATCTAGATAACCGTTTTTATCTCGTACGTCTTTAATTGTAAAGGACACAATGATTAGCCCCATTTTAGCAAGGTCCTGAGAAGCAACTCGCTGTACCTCTTGAGAAAATTTATCCCTGTTTTTATATATTTCCTCTACTGTCATCGAGCCTAAAATCGAACGTAAATGTCCCTCTAGGACTTCTTTTGCTTCGTTTTCTCTATCTTGCTTTGATTTCCCTAAGAATTGCTCAGCAGCTGTAGCGATTTCAGGAATTGAACCGCCAATTTTAATAATCGCAGTACCATCTGCCATTACCGGTACCCCTTGCTCGGTGTAAACCTCTGGAGTCGTTACCTCTAGTTTACTCGACAATAGGCTAAGTGGCTCTGATTGCTGAAAAACAGGAAGTACAAATGTTCCTCCTCCACGAATAATTTTTATACGATTACCGGAATCATCTGTATGAACATTCTTAGATCCTAAATAGCTTCCAGTTACAATCAAAGCCTCATCCGGTCCTACTGTTTTGTACTTTGTAACATAAACAATTAACAATACCGCTAAAACAAAAACCACTATCCCTATCGGAATTAAAAATTCCATTTTTCTTTTCCCCCTTTTAATTTTATAAAGGCATATACTCTTTTACTAAGAATGTACCTTCTCTAACCTCAATGATTAAGACTTGCTTATCGTAATCAATTTCCTCATTATCATAGCCTGCTGCTCTCTTAGAAATAATGCCATTAACTGTTTCGATTACTATCTCTCCAAAGCCATCTGAAGGAATAGGAACGATTACTCTACCTATTTGACCAAGTAAATCTTTATCAGAATATGCTGTGGAAACTTCAGCTGATGACAATGGAACAAGAACAAAGAAATAAAGTAAAAACGTAAACAAAATTGATATTAATACGGATACAATTACTACCATCTGATTTGACCATTCGGTCAAGTTGACTAAGATAAATCCTGCCGCGCATATGAACAGTAGAAAAGAAAGTATTGTAGTAGGATTAAATACACCATCCAAACCATCTGCAAAATCTGCAAATAACACATATAAAATAGTTATAATTCCAATAGCCACTAATCCGTATAAAAAAATTTGTTCGATTCTTCTCACTCCTTTTCCATGTATCGCTTCTTATAATAGGAATACGAGAGGAAAATGAAAAAGTTTCAACTATTTATTAAAAATTTCAAAAAGTGGGTATAGTATGTAAATAAATAAATGTTACAGAAATTTGTCAAATCTTTGGAAGCAAATATTACAAGAATGTAAATTTAGTTAGTTTCCAGTAAAAAATGTGGTCTTTTTGTTATTTTATTTGGTATGCTATGTGAGGGAAAATTATCGCAATATATATTAAGTCCAGGAGGCTTTTATGATTAGTTCAAGAAAACCAGATCCTTTTTTCTTATCACTGTTAAAAATCGCTGAAAATGTTCGCGAAAGTGCACATTATGCAGACGATTTCCGTATTAACACTGTATCAGATTTAAAGGAAATCAGCTTACATATGAAAAATTACGAAACGGCTGGAGATACTTTAATTCACGAGTTAATCGTAATGTTAAACAAATCCTTTATGACTCCTATTGAGCGTGAGGATATTTTGGAGCTAGCCAATCGTATGGATGATATCTTAGATGGTATCGATAACTTTACAGCTCACCTAGAAATGTTCTCTTTAATAGAGATTGATGATTCTATGCGTACCTTCTTAGGCTATATTGTAAAAAGTACAGATGAGATAGTGAAGGCTATGCAACTTTTATCGCAGAAAAAACTTTTGAAAATGAGAGATCATTCTATTCTCATTAAGGATTACGAGCGAAAATGTGATGATGTATTACGCTCCTCCATTAAACAACTATTTTTGAATGAAAAGAATCCTATTCGCATTATTCAATTTAAAGATATATACGAACAACTGGAAGATATCGCAGATTATTGTCAAAACGTAGCTAATACGCTGGAAACAATTATTATGCGTAACGCTTAGGGGTTATAGTATGGAGACAATTTTTATATTAACAATTGCAGTAGTTGTATTTGCTCTTGCATTCGATTTTATCAATGGATTTCACGATACAGCAAATGCAATTGCAACATCAGTTTCTACTCGAGCATTAAAGCCACGTGTAGCTGTCTATATGGCGGCTATTATGAATTTTGTCGGAGCACTAACCTTTACTGGTGTTGCTAAAACAATTACAAAAGATATTGTAGACCCTTTTGCTTTAGAACAAGGCTCGTTAGTTATCCTTGCTGCCTTACTTTCTGCAATTATCTGGAACTTAGTTACATGGTATTATGGAATCCCATCAAGCTCCTCTCATGCGCTAATTGGTTCAATTGCAGGTGCAGCCATTTCAGCAGCTGGATTAGCAATATTAAACTACGAGGGCTTTATAAAGATTATTCAAGCATTGATTATTTCTCCGTTTCTTGCATTAACTGTTGGATTTTTAATGATGACTTTATTTAAAGTTATTTTTAAAAACGGAAGCTTATATGGTACAAATAGAAGGTTTCGTTTATTTCAAATTGGTACTGCCGCTTTACAGTCTTTTACTCACGGAACAAATGATGCTCAAAAAGCAATGGGAATTATTACAATGGCATTGATTGCTGCTGGTTGGCAGACAAATGATGATATACAATTATGGGTTCGTATCGCCGCAGCTACTGCAATGGGTCTTGGGACTTCGATTGGTGGATACAAAATCATTAAAACTGTTGGTGGCAAAATCATGAAAATTCGTCCTGTAAATGGGGCAGCTGCAGATTTATCTTCTGCAATGATTATATTCGGTGCTACTACTATTCATCTTCCTGTTTCTACTACACATGTTATTTCTTCTGCTATTATGGGGGTTGGAGCTGCACAACGTGTGAAAGGAGTAAAATGGGGAGTTGCTAAAAAAATTGTTCTGACATGGATCATCACTTTACCTATCTCTGCAATTTTAGCGGCAATATTATTCCAACTATTACATCTTTTCTTTTAAATTCAGAGAAATAATACAGCCAGTGCACTGTTGGCCTGATCGACAAGGCATGCAGCTAAATCATGACAAAGCTCATGGATTCTTTTTGAAACCTCGTTCGTTTGAACGAGGTTTTTTCATTCTTTTACAATCAGTCCAATCATTCTAGCAAAACCGATAGCCTGCTCTGTTGAAACTATACATCCCTCTAATTTTTCCAGCGAAAGAGTAATGGTATCATAACTATTAGTGCTTAAATCGATACCACTTAGAGAACTTTCTAGAAAGTTCGAACCGTCCAAGCGACATTCTTCTATAGAGACCTTTTCCAATTTTGCCTCTATGAAATCTGCTTTTGTTAGTTCTACACTATAAAATCCTACTTTCTTTAAGCGGCTAGCACTCAAATTTAAATAACTAGCTATGCAATCCCTGAAGGTCACATCAGTCAAATAAGCTTCCGGCATATTTGTCCCTAACATTCTGCAACCATTGAATTGAACTCTATGGAATACCGCATGCTCAAAAATGACATTAGATAAGTCACACCGATCAAAGATGCAGTCAATAAACTCTACGCTTTTAAAATGAAGCTCCTCTAAAAATGAACGTTGGAAGTAGACTTGATCAAAAACAATTCTGTCTTCTATATACCTATCTACCCCATCTAAAGCGGTGATTATACCATTTGAGATATATCCTTCCTGCCATTGTTCCTCTAAATTTATTTTTTCTAACGATTTAGCGATCTTAGGTGCCACAATCTTCATATTTATCCTCCAAGTTTTCATTTCCCTTATTTTAGCATTATATTACCACGTCCCACAGGTTTTCCATTACAATAAGAAATAGGTTTTTACCTAAAGGAGGAACACCATGAAATTCATAGGAGATTTAGTCACCAAACACTATAAAATTACTTTACTAGCTTGGTTGATACTTTTTGCAATACTAGCTTTCTTTGCAATTCGTATACCAGATGTATTAGAAGGTGATGGCTTCAGTACAAGTGGTGATCACCAAAAGGTAATGGATGAATTAACTGAAACCTTTGATTTGCCTGCTGAATCCTTATTTGTTGTATTTGAAAATAAAACGGACGAAGAAATAGAAGCTGCTTTAAATAAAATAGAAAAATTAGATTTAGCAAAATCTATTCAATCCCCATTAGAGGATAGCAGTCTCTATAAAAATGATGTCGCCTATGCTATGCTCCACTTCAACACAGATATACCTGATCGAACAGAAGTAGTGGACCCTATTCGTAAAGCAATTGGGGATAAAGAGGGAATTACGCTTACTGGAGGAGCTGCAATAAATAAGGACATTAATGCAGCTAGTCAGAGGGACTTAGCAAGTGCAGAAGCCATTGGTTTACCAATAGCTTTAGTTGTTTTACTACTTGCTTTTGGTACTGTCGTAGCAGCCCTTATTCCCATTGCGGTCGGAATAGTAACAGTAGTGGCTACCTTTGGGATAATGAGCCTATTGGGAGAAACGATTGATCTTTCTATATTCATTTTAAATGTAATTCCTATGCTTGGCTTGGCACTTAGTATTGATTTTGCTTTGCTTCTTATTAATAGATATAAAGAAGAGCTAGCAAGAAAATCCATAGCCGAAGCTGTTCAAACTGCTATAAAAACAGCAGGACGTTCCATTATATTCTCTGCATTATGTGTGTTCATAGGATTAGGAGCCATGTTCGTTATGGATGTTCAAATCTTCCAGAACATAGCACTGGGTGGAATGCTTGTGGTCTCGATAGCAGTTTTAGCGTCTATTACCCTGCTTCCCGCGTTATTGATGCTACTGAAAGAACGCATTAACAAATGGACTATTATTAAGGTTAAAACAGCAGGCTCTTCTAAATGGCACAGCTTTGCATCCTTTGTAATGAAACGTCCTGTTACCATAGTCATCCTAGCTTTAATAGTGCTTAGTATCGGAATAATTCCAGTGAAAAACATTGAGTTAACGATTCCTCAGGTGGACTCTCTCCCTCCTTCGTATGATTCAAGACAGGCATACGAACTAATGGAGAATGAATTTAATTTTGGTGATGAATCTACTCTGTATATGATTGCGGAACGACCTGGTGGATGGGAAGCAGAAGATGGTCTTCAAGCAATCAGAGCCTTAGAGGAAAAATTACTAGCAGACCCAGATGTTAAGCGTGTGGATACTATCTTTACAGCTAGTGAAATACAAACAGTAGAACAATGGCAGCAAAGTATGGACGTTCCAGAGGTTAAGAGTCAATTAGACCCCGTTGTAGAGAGCTTTATACAGGGAAATAAACTCTTTCTACCTATTACGCTTGCATTGGACGGGACTTCTCAGGAAGCACAGGATTGGGCAAGAGATTGGGCGGATAAAGATTTAGGTGTCGACTATATGCTTGGTGGCCATCCCAAGTTCAATCAGGAAATCTTCGATGAAATATTCGATAAGGTTGGGTTACTTTTAGGCATTATTATTGGATCTACCTTTATTATTTTAATGATTGCCTTTAAGTCTATTCTCATTCCTTTAAAAGCTATCATCATGAACATTATCGGATTAGCTTCTACTTTTGGGATACTCGTATATATTTTTCAGTATGGACACTTCGGTTTAGAGGAAACAACCATTGCCTTAATCATACCTGTAATAGTATTTAGCCTAGTCTTTGGCCTAAGCATGGACTATGAGGTCTTCTTAATATCTCGTATTCAGGAGGAGTATGTAAAACACCATGACAACACATTAGCTACCGTTGACGGTCTAACCTCGACTAGTAAAATCATAACATCTGCGGCATTGATTATGATTGTAATTACCGGAGCTTTTGCATTTACAGATGTAATGCCTGTTAAACAGATAGGGGTAGGTATTGCAATAGCTGTTGCCATTGATGCTACTATTATTCGATTACTTCTAGTCCCAAGTCTTATGAAGCTTTTCGGAAAATGGAACTGGTGGCTACCTTTTAGAAAAGGGCCTTATAAAGCAAAGAACTTTCATTAATACCAACTGCCCGTCATCACGGGTAGTTGTTTTTCCTTTGCTTTGATAGCAGAGGGGGAAGCTTGAAGAGTAGGCAGAGGCATCTCAGTTTAATATGGAAGTCCCGCATTCCCACACTCGAAAAGGGATTGTTTAGTATTATAGCCTAATAATAAAACCCTAGCAGATTTTATTCTGACTAGGATTTTATTTTATATTCTAAAACTTTTTCTTATACCATTCTTTAGCTGCATGCACCTCATCCTGGGTTAGCTGATGGCCATGCGAATGCCAGAACAATTCTACTGCCGCTCCTTTATTCTTCAGTAACGTCATTAGCTCCTCGGATTCGACTACCGGACACATAAAATCATTTTTTCCTGCCCCGATAAAAATAGGAGTTTCATCCATGCTTGGTAATTCCACTCCTCTTCTCGGTACCATTGGATGATGCAGGATGGCACCCGCAAGGACATCTTTATATTCAAACAGTAAATTAGCTGCTATATTAGCCCCATTCGAATACCCTATTGCAACAATATAATTACGATCAAACTCATACTGTTCGGCTGCATCATCCAAAAATTTCTTTAGTGCCTCTGTCTGCATTTTTAAATCCTCTAAATCAAAAATGCCTTCTGCAAGACGTTTAAAAAATCTAGGCATCCCATTTTCCAATACATTTCCTCTCACACTCAGAATATTAGCAGAGGAGTCAATTTCCTTTCCTAGACCGATTAAATCATGCTCATTTCCACCAGTTCCGTGTAACAATAATAACGTTGGCTTTCCTGGATTATCCCCTTTGAAAAATACATGCTTCAAGCTAATAACCTCTTTCCTATCGATATCTCGAATTTGAGATAATTATAGCTTGAAACAATTTTGTGGTCAATTAATCAGATTTCTTAGCTTCGTTGGATCATCTACTCGAATACCAAACTCGGTTATTTTTTTCTTCTTCCCCATAAACTGAATAACTTCAATTGGCTCATGTAAGTAAATGATTGCTTGCGGTTTTAATTCTTCAAAGTCCCTATAAACAAATGTATGGATATTTTTATGTGGAGCTTTGCCTCCCCAATCTACTTCTTTAATTGAAGAAATCGGCACAATGGTCCTTGCTCCAAAACCCTGTGTAATAAATAACTTTCCGTCTCTTTTCTCTATTGGATGCAAGCGAGTAATTTGTATCTCTGCTAGAAAGAAGAGAACAGAGTAAATATTTAATACAAGTAAAACAATAGATAAAATAAATGACTTTTCATGTAGCCACCAATGGATTCCAATTGTTTCTATAACTATTGCATGTATCAACATTAAATTAAAGGCAATGGTACTTGTATTTTTGTGCATACTAACAGTGTTCTTCTCTTTAGGTATTTTCTTTTTCCATGTAAATAAAGCATAATAAAACATTATTATTTCTGACATAATGATTTGTACTAATATATTTTTAGTAACTAGTTTTTCTACAGCAGGGATAAGACCAAATAATATGCCTCCATTCATTAATGTTATTTCATTTTTTATTTTTGGTATCTTCCATAAAATTAAAAACAAGATTCCTAATTCCGCTATTAGTAATAAAAGTTCAATAGCAATCCCTGTATATAAAACACCATTATAAGGGGCAAATAGTTCCGTTGGCACTAATAACCTTGCAAATATTAGCCCCACAACCATAAATCCAATAGTCTGTTTAATTGATATCTTAAAAGCAGCAAAGAAAAGAAGTGGTGAAACTATCGCTAAATCAATTAATGAACCAAGGGCTACTGCACTAGTTAATTGAATTGAAAAATAACCAGTTACCTCCGGTCGATATATAAGAAAGTTACTTGCTAATACTAGGACTAGCAATACAATTACCAGGTTAGTGTAACGCGTTTTACGTAAAACCATTGTCCTCACCCTTTCCTTTTCTTACTTTAATTATATCTTTCTATCAATATCAGGAAAATAAAATATTTCGAAAAGGGGTACTATTTTGTGAACATATAACACTCAGGTATAGAGAGATTTAGTATTATAAAAAATCCCCCTTGTCAATTCAACAAGGGGGATGCCTTTCATGGGCTATTAGAAATTACTCTTGCTTCACCTTTTCTACTGTCTGTGCCGTTCCTTGGGAAGGATAAGATTCTAAGAGAGTTGTATACCCTACCCTTACTGCATCATATACTTCGAGCTCACTAGCCTGCCCTAAAGAAACTGTGAACCATGTAGCATTGTTACCCTTTTCTAACAGTTCCTCTACTGGGGACGATTTCGCTTCTTCTACTGATATATCACTAATTACAAGTATAGAGGATTTATCCTTTACTTCGACGATTATCCCTGTAGTATAAGAGGTTGGCTTTGGCTGAGTAGGATTATCATCAAAGAATTTCATAATAAAATAAAATGTAGCACCAAGAGCAAGAAGTATGATTATAATTAAAATGAAAACGGTCGATTTCCCTTTCATTGCTAAATCCTCCCTACTTCTTTCCTGAGCGGTAAAAGCCCTCTTCTAACAAATATGTTTTTGCTTCCTCGTAAGAACCAAAGCTTTCCTCTAAATTATAGCCATGATAAATATTCCATAGAGTATCCTCTTGCAAAAGAGTTAGCTTTGCATTTTCTTTATTCTTCCATTCCTCTTCTATCTCTTCCTCTACTTCTTCTTCTGTAGCCAGATAGCCTATAGAATCTTTAATGATTTGCTTTAATTCAGTTGCTGAAGCCTCTCGAATATTAATATATCCCTTTTCATCCGCATTATATTGTGGTAAATCTCCCACATAAACAAAGCCATTACCATTCGGGTGTAAATGATATACTACCGTTGTTTTTTCATACAGACTGTCCTCGTAGTGATAGTTCACTCGCTTCATAGATACTTCCTTACGAGTAAGTTCCGAAAATTCTTGAATAATTGCTTCTTTCTCTTCAAATGTTAACATACGATTCCTCTTTCTTTCCTATCATTAGTGTACTAGTATAACACAATCTTAACTCCTTCTTGTCCACCATTCCGCAATGATAACAAAACATATTACAACACCAATAGCTAGTCCAAAAAACCAATCAGGTAAGAAACTCAATATGATCCCCCTAGTATATCTATTTTAGTCAGCCTTAGAGAGAGCTATCCATTCCTCTCTTGAAGGTCCGTAAAGACCAGGCACTTTTAATCCTGCCTGGCGCATAAGAACTGTCATTTGACCTCTATGATGAATTTGATGTGTTAGAAGCACCTTTAAAATAGTAGCTATACTCCAGCTTTCTCCATACATATCCTTTTCCTCTTGTAGCGTATTATCACTCCACTGTTCGTTGACAGCATTCGTTAGCGCTTCGCTTGAAAATTGATATGCTCTAAGTATTTCCTTTGCGCTATCAGGCTCCGGTGTCTCATGAGAAGTTGGCGAGAATTGAAGACCTGCTTTTCCTACCATTTCATCAATTGTTGTTACCAGGTGCCATGCTAAATTACCAAGGGTCATCCCTTGGTCATATATCCTCTGTGAAAGTGATTCATCTGTTAAATTTTTTAATACTTGTATGGTACCATCGCTTTCATGCTTCCATTCTGTTAAGAGATCATCTAACTTTCTTTAGCATACTAAAACCTCCAACTTATTAATAATATACATTATAATTCTAGGTATCCCCATGTTAATCCTGCTCACAATAGATATTACCAGTCAGTTATGATAAACTAAAGAGCAGATAATAAGAGGACGTGAAAAACATGATTAAAATCGAATTACCAAAACCAGATCTTACAATTACCCAACGCACCCAGACCCTAAAAGAGGGGGAAGTGGAAATACCATCTATCTACGGATTTATAGACTTCCATCAAATCCCTCGTGATAAAGGTGGCATCTTTATGTTTTACAACAAAAATGATGAACTATTATTCGTTGGTAAAGCACGTAAAATCAGACAACGTATAAAAAAACACTTTGAAGATAACGTTTCTCCTATGCTAAAACATAGAGATGAAGTGTACAAAATTAGTGTTTGCATCGTAGAAGATCCTATGGACCGTGAAATTTATGAAACTTATGCGATTAATACACTTAGATCTAAGTATAATATCGATAAAGTTTTTTATTAAGAAAAGCGTAAGCACCTAAACGCTACGATAAGCAAGGTTCCGTCTTTCTAGACGGAGCCTTGCTTATTTTTTTTCATCAAAGATGCTAGTACTATGCTTCGGCTGAACTCTTGCCTTCGGATCTATATATGCTTTCATATGACTTATTGCATTTGGGACCTCACCGAAGCCTACTGCAATCAGCTTTACCTTACCAGCGTGAGTACATACATCACCAGCGGCATAAATACCCTCTATATTCGTTTCCATCTTTTCATTTACTATCACCGAATTTCTTTCCATTTCTAAGCCCCATTCTTTTAGTGGACCAAGAGATGCAACATTTCCATAGTTCACAATTACTTCGTCTACGGAAATTCGTTCCTCCTCCTTCTCCTTATTCAGCAGGACGACTTCTTTTATACGTTCCTCTTCACCTATCAATTCTTTAACAACGTAAGGAGTTTTTATTTCAACACGTGAATTTAGAAGCTGTTGGACAGTCATCTCATGAGCAGTAAATTGCTCTTTTCTATGACATATTGTAACCCTAGAAGCCACGGCTTCTAACATTAGAGCCCAATCTAATGCAGAATCTCCACCACCTAGAATAAGCACATTCTTATCTTTAAATTCCTGCAAATTTGTTACCCTATAATGCAGGTTGGTTTGTTCAAATTCCTGGGCTCCTGGAACATTAAGTTTACGCGGCTGAAAGGAGCCTATACCAGCTGTCAGTAAAATAGTTTTGGTATAATGATTCCCTTTATCTGTTCTTAATACAAAATAATCAGCTTGTCGGTCGATTGCTATCGCTGTTTCCTCCAAATGAATTGCAGGGTTACTGTATGCTGCTTGCTCCTCTAAGTTTGCAACCAAGTCCTTTGCCATTATTTTAGGAAGACCAGCAACATCGTAAATATACTTATCTGGGTATAGCTCCATTAGTTGACCACCCAATTGAGGAAGACTATCTATTATTTTCACCTTCATGTCCCGAAGACCAGCATAAAATGCTGCAAACAAGCCAACTGGACCTCCTCCAATGATTGTCACATCCACTACTTCTTCTGTCATGTTATTTTTTCACCCCACTATATTTTAAAGAAAACGATTACGTACTTCGGGAGATGGAATCATACATTCATCTTTTTTCCCAAACCACTTATACCTATTTTTTGCTATATATTTATATACTCGGTTTCGAATTGGCCTTGGTACAGCTTTAAGAATAGATAAGGCCTTCCAAAATCCCTTTAAGTGCTTGCATACCTCTAATGCCCCATCCGAATACTTATAAACCTGGCCATTTTTAATTAAAATAAAACTATCTATTTCATTTGAAATGTTATATTTTTCCTTCAATTCCATACCAACCTGGCTTTGAAGGGCTGCAAACTGAAAGTAAGCTTTTGGATCTCTAGCAATGATAAATTGAACACTTGAGTCACAGAAATTACACTCCCCGTCAAACATTACAATTGCATTCATACAAATCCCCCCCTACCTTTAGTTTAACAGAAATAAAAAAGATGCTCACTCATCGCGTACGATTAATGGCATCTTTAATATTTACCCCTTGTCTTGAGGTGTGTCAGAGGAGCCGAATGCTTCTACATCCTCAAAGCTATTATCGAAATCTCTTCTTTCATCGTTCTCTCTGTCTACAGGATGCTCTGTAGACGAATTTAGGACCTCTTCTTCTACTGGCCTCACATCATTCACTTCCTGCTCCGCATGCTCTACACAGGTCAGTGCTGTTGGCACAGCCTCCAATCGTTCGATAGGAATGGTAGTATGGCAAACTCGACAAGTTCCATAAGTGCCAGCTTCTATTGCATCGAGGGCCTCTTGAACTTCTTCCTTTTCATTATCAAAATGTCTAATAAGAGCCAATCTTGTATGTTGGTCTGTCAAGTCAGTTGCCGTATCAGCAGGGTGATTATCATAATTAGACAGCTCAGTCGTTTCAAATATTGCTTCCGCTTCTTTACTCTTCTCTATTTCATCCAAACGATTAAGTAGGATTTCTTTGATTTTTTCATATTTAGCCATATCAATTCCTCCTTGAGTTAATATTAGGAATACCCATAAATAATAAAAATAAAACTACACGTTTTCCATACATGAATTTTGGATAATAAGATAACATAAGAAAAAGGAGTGATTGAAATTTGGGAATCCACCAATTTTTTAGAAGCCTTAATGATTTAGAAAGAATTATACGAGCTCCAGGACGCTTTAAATATGAGGAGCATAATGTTGCTGCACACTCCTGGAAGGTTTCACAATATGCTATGTTCTTTGCAACAATTGAAGAAGAGAGCGGCGTCAGCATTAACTGGAAATCTTTATATGAAAAAACGATTAATCATGACTTTGCAGAAATCTTTATAGGTGACATTAAAACCCCGGTTAAACATGCGTCTCCTGAGCTTAAACAGATGCTTGCGCATGTAGAAGAAAAAATGATGGAGAATTTTATATTGTCTGAAATACCATCAGAATATCAATCTGTGTTTTTCGACCGAATGAAGGAAGGTAAAGATGAAACGATTGAAGGACGTTTACTGGAGTTTGCCGATAAGCTAGACCAAATTTATGAGGCATTTGCAGAGTTGCAGCGAGGAAATACAGACCCTGAGTTTATCAAAATGTATGAGGTGGCGTTAACGAAAATCTTACATCTCCCCTTAAAGAAAAGCGTCTCTTATTTTAGAGAAGTCATCCTACAAGATCTTATGGCAGAAGAATCCGTAATAGATGTAAAAAGCATTACATTAAAAGCATTGGTTGAATAAGGAAATTTTTCAATATTGTTAGCGATATATTGTATAATTTAGTGTATACTATTATTGTATCACGAACGAATATTGAGGAGGGGTCTTTTTGCCTATACCAATTGATCATACAAAGCCAATTCGAAAAACAGCCAAGCTGCATGCCTTCAATCAATTACAGCAATGGATTATAGATGGCACTTTACAACCACATGAAAAATTGAATGATATAGAATTAGCACAAGCATTAGGAGTGAGTCGTACTCCTATTAGAGAATCTCTCCAGCTCCTAGAATCACAGGGTTTTGTATCTATGCAGCCAGGACGTGCGACTCAAGTAACGCCTGTGGAGCCTGAAGATATTTATAACTTATTGCCCCCCCTGGCAGCTTTGCAGGTATTAGCAGCAGAATTAGCAAGTCCACATATTAATGATTCTATTATTCAGTTGTTAGAAGAGAAAAACCTAGAATTTGCAAATGCTCTTCACGCAAAGGAATTTAATAATGCTCTTAAAATAGATGAAGAGTTTCATCAAGTGATTGTTGATACTGCCAATAACCCGTACATATCCTCCATGGTTGAAATGCTACAAGCACATGTGCGCCGCTTGTATTACTATGAAAAAATTAAACTCAGAGAGCAATCTATCCAGCAGCATGCAGAGCTTATACAATATTTAAAAGATAAGGACTTAAAAAAAGTAGCTGAAATTATGCGAGCAAATTGGATATATACAATTGAAGAATTCTAATATAAATAGATTTACAAGCTGCTTAGAAACTCAGAGAAATTTGACGTGATTGGCAGCTTTTTTATTTTAGATTCAAGCAAACAACAGACTCCGATTAACATAAAAAGACAAAATGCCTGGAGAATAACTTCTCTCGGGCATTTTGCCTATTGTCTAAATTTTATTCTACCTAAACGAATTCTTATACAGTCTTCATCTGATTGCCTTTTAGTCTAGCAATTAGTCCAGTAATAATAGTTAGGATTATAAAAGGGGCAAGCCATCCTAAACCTACACTGTAAAAAGGAAGAACAGTATCATAAACACGAAGAACTGACTCTAACCACCCTGCGTATTCCCTCTCTAGAGAATCATAAAGCGCCTTTATTCCATCCACTAACCCTATCAAAAACGTAACAAATATTACTGTCCCATACACTAATCTATCGTGGAAGAACAGAGGTGATAAGAAGGTTAAAAGAATTAAGACAATTGCTAATGGATATAAAAGCATTAAAACTGGTATTGAATACGTAATTATATTGGATAGTCCAAAGTTCGCAATACCGCATGTAAACACACTAAAAATAATTACAAAGGATTTATAGCCTATTTTAGGGAGTAATGTATGGAAATACTCCGCACATGCGGTTGTTAATCCGATACTAGTAGTTAAACAAGCTAAGATTATTACTATGGTCAATAAAACACTTCCAAACGAATCAAAATAGTACGTTGACGCACTACTAAGCACCGGCCCTCCATTTTCAAATAATCCAAACTTCTCTACACTAGTAGCACCCAAATAACCTATTCCCGCATAGATGATTCCTAAGAAAAATACAGCAATAGCTCCTGCTTTGGCTGTAGCACTTAAAACTCCTTTAAGAGAGGACACACCCATAGATCGAATAGCATTAATTACAATAATACCGAAAACTAAAGAAGCAAGGGCATCCATTGTATTATATCCGTCCGTAAAGCCAGTCATAAAAGCATTATCAACATACTTTCCTTGAGGCTCATCGAAATCTCCCATCGGCTTAATAAAAACAAATAATAATAAAATAAATAATCCAATAATAATTCCAGGAGATAAAAACTTCCCAACATTGTCTACAATTTTAGAGGGATATAAAGAGAACAGCAGAGTTATTCCAAAGAACAAAATGGTAAAGACTAACAATCCAACTTGCGCATTATTCTCATTTAAAAAAGGAAGAACACCAATCTCATAGGAAACTGCACCTGTACGAGGTAAAGCAAAAAATGGTCCAATCGTTAGATATAGAAGAGAAGTAAAAACCACACCAAATGCTGGGTGAACTCTACTCGATAAGTCTTGAAGATTCTTACTTCCAGAGAAGCCCATCGCTAAAGTTCCGAGAAATGGTAGTCCTATTCCGGTGATTAAAAAACCTATAATTGCAATCCATAAATTTGTTCCTGCATTTTGCCCAAGACTTGCTGGAAATATTAAGTTACCTGCGCCAAAAAATAATGCAAATAACATAACCCCGATAACTAGATAACTTGAAAATGGTAGCTTTTGGTTCATATTTTTGCCTCCTGTGTTATAAGAAAAGTTACTTCTCCTAATATTTCCTAGTTGCATATTAACTAATCTTTTATTTTCATTTATATTTCATATCTTGTTTTAATTAGATAACAAAACTGATAATACTATGTATCCATGCAGAATGCAATATATTAGTTAAATTTATTGAATATTTATTTTATTTATATATTATTTGAGCGAAATTACTCAACTTTTATCATTATGTGTAGGATAAATAAAAAAATAGCTGAACTCCCTTTTACACAGGTTTGTCAGCTATCTTTATTAATCACTTTTCTTTTCAAGAAGTTCTGTCAATGATTCATCAGAGGAATTTTCAGCTAGTGGAACATTTGATCGGAAAGCGGCTCTAGTTAGTAGGTGTCCAGCTACTGGAGCTGTCAAAAATACAAACAAAATTCCTAAAATTAGTCTTACGCTAATATAGCCATCGTGAACCCAAAAGTATATAAAAGCTCCAGCTAGAGATAAGAGCACTGCAACAGTTGCACTTTTGGCACCAGCATGAGAGCGAGTATAAACATCCGGAAGCCTTATAATCCCTACTGCACTTATTACGCTCATGATTCCCCCTAAAAGGACAATTAATGCAGCCATCAACTCAAATATCAGATTTACGTTCAATGATAACTCCCCTTTCAATATACCTTGCAACAGCAATAGTACTAATAAAGGCAAGTATCCCTAAAATTAGAATGGCCTCCAAAAACGCTTTGGTTTTTAACACAATTGATACGATAGCAATAATAGAAATCAGATTTACCCCAACCATATCTAACGCTACCGCTCTATCTGGTGCAGTAGGACCTTTAATCATTCGAACAAGAGCTATCGCAATAGATATGGTGAATAATGCAAGTGAAATTAATAGGATTGTTTGTACCACTATCTAGTCACCTCCATAATTGCCTTTTCAAACTTTTTCAGTGATTTTAAGACGTCTGTCTTAGAAACTTCCATATCCATAGCGTGGATAAAGAACGTATTTCCATCCTGACTTACCTCCATCACAACAGATCCTGGAGTTAAGGTTAATAATAATGCGAGAGTAGTAATCTCCCAATCACCTTTTAGTTCCGTTGTGTAGGTAAATATTCCAGGCTTAATGCCTAATTTGGGACTTAATATTTGCTTACTGATCAGAATACTTGACGAAGCTAGTTCTCGAATAAAAATGAAAACAAGCTTAATAATAGAGAATAACCTTCGAAGATAAAATTGGGTTCCAAAAAATCGATGCATTAAAAAGACAATTCCTATACCAACCAGGAAGCCAGCAAAAAAGGTTGAAATGGTTAATTCTTCTTCATCATTTAACAAGGTCCATAAAAAAGCGATAAATAAATTCAGCAAAAATTGTGCTGGCATCGTCCTCACCTCTCCCATTATTTATTGTTACCTAAAATAGCTTCTATATAAATGTTGGGATTCGATAGTGTAACTGCAGCATCCTTTACAAAATCAGCTATTACCTCGGATCCTAAACCAAGAAAGATTGTCCCCAGGGCAAGAATAAAAATAGGTAAACTCAACCCTACCTTCAGTGGTGTTTCATCCTCTAAACTAATAATAGTTTCTCCAAAAATAGTTTGAAGGAAAACGCGTAAGAGCGAGTAAAGCACTACTACACTAGACAAAAAAGCTAAAGTTAATAAAACAAATGCCTCCGCCTCTATGGCACCAATCCCCATAAGCAGTTTTCCAATAAAACCACTTAAAGGAGGGATACCAGCTAAAGAGCATGTCACTATAAAAAACATCCATCCTAGTAAAGGATAGTTTTTAATCAGACCACTTATCTCATCTATTTTATATTTTCCGGTTAACGTAATAATTGTACCCGCTAATAAGAACAGTAGGGCCTTAGCAATCATATCGTGGATGACATAATAAATAGTCCCTTCAAGGGCAGTTTCAGAACCAATTGCTAAACCAACAAGCATGAAGCCTATCGTAATAACGACATTGTAGCAAACGATTAATCGAATATCTTTATAGGCGATTGCACCCATGGACCCTAAAATTAACGTTATCCCAGCCATTACTCCAATTAATGTATGAGTAATTCCTTGGTCATGATAGAAAATTAATGTAAAGGTGCGAACTAAAGCATAGATTCCTACCTTAGTAAGCAGTGCTCCAAATAATGCAGCCACAGCAGTAGGAGCTGCACTATATGAACCAGGAAGCCAGAAAAACAGGAGTAAACCAGCCTTTATACTAAACACAATTAGAAATAATATGCTTACCACGGTTATTAAGGGATCTTGCCCTGTCTCTGCTACACGCTGGGAAAGATGAGCCATATTTAAGGTTCCAAGCGTTCCGTACAGATAAGCAAGCGCAACAAGGAAAAACCATGAGGCAACTATATTAATAACTACATATTTAATAGATTCTCTTAGTTGTCGCTTCTTCCCACCTAGTGCCAAAAGGACAAATGATGCCAGAAGCATGACTTCAAAGCAAACAAACAGATTAAACATATCACCAGTTAAAAAGGAGCCATTTACTCCAGCAATTAAGAATAATACCATTGGGTAAAAATACATCCGCTCATGTTCTTCTCCAATAGAAGAAAATGCATAGATAAGGCATATAGCAGTCACAAAGCTACCGGTAGTGACTAAGAGCATAGCAAAGGAATCTGCCACAAAGAGAATTCCAAATGGTGGCTGCCAGTCTCCAAAATCTAATCGAATGATTCCGTTTGCTTGAATTTGAATTAAAATATATAAACTTATCGCTACAATTCCAAACATCGTAATTACGCTTATTATTCGTTGTGCACGGATATATGGTCTAAGAAATACTAACAAAACTCCTACTAGGATAGGAATGATTAAAGGTAAAACAATTAAATTATTCATCATTCTTTCCTCTCAATGCTTTAAGATCATCCGTCCTATTTTCTTTATAGGAACGATAGGCAAGCACTAATATAAAAGCAGTCACCGCAAAGCTGATAACAATCGCAGTTAAAATTAGTGCTTGAGGTAATGCATCGGTATAGGGACCACTGGAATCTATTAATAATGGAACGTTCCCCTCTTTAAGACCGCCCATTGTAAGAATTAGCAAATGTACCGCATGGGATAAAACAGCAGTCCCTAAAATAACGCGTATTATATTACGTGAGAGGATTAGATAGGTAGCTACAGAGACTAAAATTCCAATCAAAATTACTATGATAGTTTCCATGATCTATTCATCCTCACTTATACTTAAAATAATCGTTACTACCACTCCAATTACCGCCAAGGCTACTCCTGCTTCAAAAATGGTAACTGTAGTCAGTTCTGTCTTCCCTAAGATTGGAAGATCGAAATAAGCAAATGTCTGAGACATAAAAGGCACACCAAAAATAATAGAACCAAATCCCGTTCCAGTAGCCAATAATACGCCAAGCGCTGCAACAAGCTTATAATCTAGTGGCAAACTTTTTTGAACGTTTTCTATCCCATTTGATAAATATAACAGCACAAAAGCGGAAGCTAATACTAGTCCGCCTATAAATCCACCCCCAGGACTATTATGTCCTGAAAGAAATAAATAAACGCCAAACGTAAATATGATAAAAACTACGATCTTGGTTACTGTTCGAAGGATTACATCGTTAATTCTCAATGTCTGTATCCTCCTTTTTTACTTTTAGCTTTATCATAGAATAGACTCCTAAACCAGCTATAAATAAAACAACAACCTCTAACATGGTATCGAAGCCACGAAAATCACCTAGAATTGCATTAACAATGTTGTTTCCCCCAGCTAAATTATAGGAATCCTCGAAATATGACGATATCGTTGGGAATTTCTCATAATTTAATACTGCTAATCCCATTAAAGCTACTACCATGCCTGTTGCAATAGAAATAATTGCATTAGACCACTTCATTTTTTTGGATATTTTCTCAGGTTTCCAATCAGGGAGATGTGAGAACGCAAGTAAAAATAGAGCGGTGGTTACCGATTCAACCACTAGCTGAGTCAACGCTAAGTCTGGTGCTCTAAACACTACAAAGAATATAGCGATAGAATATCCAAGGACTCCATTTAAAAGCGTGGCTGTTATTCTTGATTTTGCAAATAACATAGCAACTCCAGCCGAGGACATGACTAATGCTAAGATTATCTCGAACAACCTAAAGGGAGCCTGGGTGGTTGGGTTAAAAGTAAATGCTTCTAGGATAAATAAAAATCCTCCTACAGTAAGGACAAAAAATCCAAAGACATATACTAAATAGTCTCTGAGTAATCCAGTCATATAATATCTCGTAACTGTACTAGATACTTCCTCTGACCAAGAGAGAAATCGATTGTAAAATGCATTAAACGAGTAATTTGGAGAGAACAATCCATAAATTGGTCTCCAAAGCTTTAATATTCTAAATAGAAGGAAGCCTAATGCAATGACACCTACTGTCATCCAAAACTCCGGTTTAAATCCATGCCAAGCATAAATATTGGGTGTCAGATTTGCCGGGTCACCAAAGGTTGGATACACACTAGCCATAGCGGGCTTTAATATATATTGTCCTAAGAGATTCGGAAAAAAGAATATACCTACTACTAAAGCAGCCAAAATAATAGGGGAAATAAGCATCCCTATTGGTGCCTCGTGTATAGGCTTATCTAATTTTTCAGGCTGAGCCTTTCCTAGGAAAGTTTTGTAAATAAAAATCATACAGTAAATGAATGTAAGCACACTGCCCACCCAAGCAATAATGGGAAAAATAATCCCAAAGCTTTGGAGGGAGAACACATCCGCTTCCATAATATGCACAGTAGCAGCAAAAAACATTTCTTTACTTAAAAACCCATTAAATGGTGGTAAGCCAGCCATCGAAAGACTTCCAATGGAAGCCACGGTAAATGTGATGGGCATAAATGTCATTAGGCCACCCAGCCTTCTAATGTCGCGCGTACCAAGTTCATGATCTAATATACCAACGACCATAAACAAAGCTCCCTTGAAGGTAGAATGGTTAATGAGATGGAACAAGGCAGCAAAAGTAGCTTGAGTAAAGATAACTGTATCTTCAGAATAGCCATATTGAAGAGCTACAGACCCCAGCCCAAGCAAACTCATAATTAATCCAAGCTGACTAATAGTTGAAAATGCTAGCAGTGCTTTCAGATCGGTTTGCTTCACTGCATTGAAGGAGCCCCAAAACAAGGTAACCATTCCCACTAAACTAACCGTCCAAAACCACACTTCCTCGACACCAAAAATCGGAGTCATACGCGCCACAAGATAAATCCCTGCCTTTACCATAGTAGCAGAGTGTAAGTAGGCACTTACAGGAGTAGGTGCCTCCATTGCATCCGGAAGCCAAATATGAAAAGGAAACTGAGCAGATTTAGTAAAAGCCCCTAGCAATATCAATACCATAGCAGGTAGAAACAAGGAATTTTCCGTCAGACTTAATCCTACTGAAAGAATTTCTCTTATACTAAATGTTCCGGTCATGATATATAGCATAATAAATCCTATTAGCATGGCAATCCCACCGCTGACTGTAATCAGCATCGCTTTTTTAGCTCCCTGTCTAGAAGCATTCCGATGACTCCAAAAAGCAATTAATAAGAAGGAAGACACGCTTGTTAATTCCCAAAAGACATAGAGAACCATTAAATTATCAGAAAACACAACTCCTAGCATTGCGCCCATGAACAAGAGTAAATAACAATAAAACTGTTGCAATGCCTCTTTAGTAGAAAGATAGAAAATAGAGTATAAAATAACCAATGCACCTACACCAGTTATAAGTAGTCCTAGTATGATACTTAGACCATCTAAATAAGACGTAAAGTTAATATTAAACGTGGGAATCCAGTTATACGTGTGGGTAAATGTTTTGCCTTTTGCAACTGAGGGAATAAAGCTTGAAAAATATAAAAATAAACTAGCTGGTACCAACAATACTAACCAGCCTATATGTACGTTTTTTAATATTCTATAGATAAACGGCACCAAAGCCGCTATAATAAATGGAAATAAAATAGCAAAATTAACAGAAAACACTTGGTTACCTCCTACTTTTTTATTTATATGAAAGTGGATTTTAAAGAATTTGAATGGGAGACTTGACTATCCCAACGAGTAGTAGCATAATAGGATTCCATATGGGGTGATTTATATACTTCAACTGAACTTGGGGTGTTTATATTTGCTATTATAGTAACTTTGTAGGGAATACTCGCGTCTAATCTAGATAAACGCATGAATATACTATCTAAAGTATACACTAATTTACGACACTCTGCACTTCTGCTGATGTTTAGTCACAGACTTATTGATAAAAATAGATCGTTATTATAGAAGAAAATAAAACAAATGAGGTGTAAAAGAAAGTGAAACACGCAAAGGGAAGGATGGACGAAAGTATACTAGTATGTGTATACTACGGACCAAATGGAGAGAGATTGATTAGAAGAGGGCACAAAATGGCAAGTATGCTTGATTGTCCATTATATATTCTAACAGTGGATTCTCTTCCATACGATGCTTTTGATGCTGAAAAATCTGGGTATATCGAACAATGGAAAGCCTTAGCCGATGAGTTAGAAATAGAAGAGTTCATTATAAAAGATAATGAGAAGCGACCTTCACCAAAGGTAATTAAAGAAGTTGCACATCAACTTAACATTACTCAAATCATCATTGGACAAACTGCTCAAAGCAGATGGGAAGAAATCACAAAAGGCTCTTTTATGAATGTACTTCTAAAAGAAATTCCTTTCGTGGATTTCCACGTTGTATCTGTTGAGCGTGCTGTAAAAGATGAAATAGATGGTATCTTTGAAAAAGGGGTAAGAGCATACCTTGTTACAGAAGGAGATACTTACAAAATTTCTTTTACATGTTCAAAAAATATGTACCAAGAAGGAATCTTCTTCAAGGAAATAGGAACAGATTTTGACAATGGGATTTTTAAGTTTATGTATAACAACAAAATGCACCAGGTTCATATACAAGACAATCTAGTAACAGATCCATCGCAAATTCCTGGTGAATGTAAGCTGAAAGCACAATAATTGAAAAAGGCAAATTTTAAAGAGGATACTCATTGATGATATCCTCTTTTTTTTATTTCCTAAAAGATTTGTTATCCTTTGGAAGCCAAAAAGCAACCAATCCTAGTAATGGTAAATATGAAATAACCATCATTGTATGTAACACGCCAATAACATCCATCAGTCTCCCAATGATTACTCCACCAATTGCTCCCATGCCAAAAGCAAAGCCTACCGTTAATCCCGCCATTGTCCCAATTTTGTCTGGAAAGAGCTCTTGGGCATATATTACAGTCACTGAAAAACTTAACATGATGAAAAACCCAAGGATTATTAAAAGAATAACAACAAGCCATATGGAAACATACGGGAGGATAATAGCTAAGGGAATTGGCACCACAACCGAAAGCAAAATCACACTTTTCCTACCAATTCTATCTGCAAGCGGTCCACCAAAAAACGTTCCGACAGCGCCTAATGCTAGAAAAATAAACACCAATTGTTGCCCTTGCTTAATACTAAAATGATAGTTTTCTATTAAGTAAAATGCATAAAAGCTAGTCATATTAGTTACGTAAAAGGATCGTACAAATATAATAGCCATCAACAAACCAAGTGCAATACCTAACTGTTTTTTTGTCAGGTTGGGCAAAGACGATACCATCACTTTTTTCTTTTGTTTAAACGAGACAGACTGTAGATGCTTGGAATACCATAAAGAAATTTTTGATAATACAAAAATACCGATGGCTGCTACAATCAGAAATAAAGCTGCACCCTTTTGTCCCAGTGGCACAAGAACAAAGGCACTTATTAACGGTGCTAGTGCTTGCCCCGAGTTCCCCCCTACCTGATAAATAGATTGAGATAGACCTCTTTTATTTCCCGCTGCCATAAAAGAAACCCGAGAGCCTTCAGGATGAAATATTGCTGAGCCAAATCCTAGCAGCATTACGGAAACTAGTATCATCCAGTACTCTGGAGCCAAGGCTAGACCAAGCATGCCTAAAAAAGAGCTAAACATGCCCAGCGGCAACGCAAACGGCATTGGCTTTTTATCACTAATAAACCCAACTGCTGGTTGTAGTAAAGATGCCACTATATTTAAAGAAAAAGAAATAAGACCAAGCTGCGTATAACTTAAACCCAGCTCCTTTGAAAAAATCGGAAACATAGCAGGGATAACCGATTGAAGCGTATCATTGAATAAATGACATATCCCAATTGCCACCATTACTGGATAGACTGGAGTATTTGTAATTTCTGAACCCTTAGCCGCTGTCATGAAGTCCACGTTCTTTCTACCGTAAATTATCGAACTAGTATAACTCACCTTAAATTATTTTGCGCAAGAAGTGTGGGATGAGATATCTTTTTTATTTGAATTCCCCCGAAAACACATTTTTATTAATCCCCAAAATATCCCTTTACATAGTTATAATTCATTTGGAAATAATAGTGTCCATATAGTTTCAAAAAGGAGTCTTGATGTTAAATGGGTTTTCTTACAGAAGAAATAAACTTTTGGGAAATGATTTTTAGAACTACTATCTCCTTTGCTGTACTTCTCTTTTTAGCAAGATTAATGGGGAAGAAGCAGGTTAGCCAATTAACCTTCTTCCATTACGCCACTGGAATTACTATAGGCTCTATCGCATCTGAAATAGCATCTCAAAAAGAAACCCCCTTTGTTGATGGGATAGTTTCCCTTATATGGTGGACAGGACTTACTATAATTATGAGTTATCTATCCTTAAAATCTCCTAAAATGCGTGTTTGGCTCGATGATAAACCTAGTATCCTTATAAAGGATGGAGTTCTTTCCGTACAGGCTTTAAGAAAAACTCGAATAAATATGGATGATTTGCAAATGCTGTTACGTGAGCAGTCTATTTATTCCTTACAGGATGTCTACTTTGCCATATTAGAAACAAACGGAAAACTGAGTGTTATAAAAAAACCAGAAGCCGAAAGTGCGACAAAGCAAGACGTAAAAGCAGATATTACACTTCCCAAATACATGCCTACAGAAGTTATTTATGACGGGGATGTTATACAAAAAAACCTGGAGGACCTTTCTCTTGATCAGGAATGGTTGTCTAGAAAGCTCAGGAAACAAAATGTTCACTCAATTGATGAAGTTTACTATGCGCAGGTACAAACAAACGGCTCCCTTTTCCTATTCTTAAAAAAAGATGTTACCTAATAGCACAGTGTCCAAAAAGACGCTGTGCCTTATTTAAGCTTTTGCTTAAATAACCTAATGGACTTATTTAGAGATGCTGTATCTATTTCTTTTACCAAATCATTATTAAGCTTATACTTTTCCTTTAGTTTAATAATCCGATCTACACTTTCATTTATTCTTTCAACAGTTATTTCTCCATCTTTTACAGCCTGAACGATTGCTTCGATCGCTCTTTGGATATTATTATATTCATGAGCAATTAACACAATATCATTACCTGCTTTTATAGCCTGGACAGCTGCCTCCCCCATTTCATAATTATCCTCAATAGCATCCATTGTCATATCATCCGTAACAATTACCCCTTCAAAGCCTAGCTGATTCCTGAGAATGCCTGTAATAATATCCTCAGACATGGAACTAGGGAACCTATTATCAATGTTTGGCATTAGAATATGAGCAACCATTACTACATCTGCCCCATTTGCAATAGCCTCTTGAAATGGAATCAGTTCTAAACTTTTTAAGTCCTCTAGAGTTTTATAGATAACCGGCAATTCCATATGGGAATCTACATCCGTGTCTCCATGGCCGGGAAAATGTTTAATGACAGAAACAACATTTTCACTTTGAATACCCTGCATCGTTTCCACTCCAAGATTACTAACTATTTGTACATCATCACCAAATGCCCTATCGCCTATTACAGGATTATTTGGATTACTGTTAACATCTATAACCGGGGCGTAGTCCATATTCATCCCGAAAGCCTTCACCTGCATAGCCAACAATGCACCTATACCAAAGGTAAGCACTTCATCGTTCTTTCTTCCAATTTCCAAGTTAGTTGGCTGGTCCAATAAACCAGGGAGCCGAGTCACCCTGCCTCCTTCTTGATCAACACTCAAAAATAGAGGGTATTTTTCTAATTTAATTTGTTCTTTAATAGCATTAATGAGTGCAATAGATCGATGTGGATTCGTTAAGTTTTTCTTCAGAAATATAATCCCACCTACTTTTTGCTTTGTTATAAGATTCTCTATTTCACTTGAAAAACTATCTCCTTCTATACCAGAAATGATCATTTGCCCTACCTTTTCTTCCAAGGTCATTTCATCTAATGGGTCTACTACTTCACCAGAAACCTCCTTTAAATCTGTATAAACAGAAATATGATGAACATAAGGATTCGGTTCTTTAGAGGTAGGCTTAGGAAGTATCCACTTTAATTGAAAGTTAGAGGTAACCTCATATACTAAAATAGATTGATCTACCTCTTCATCCTGATAGCTTCTAACATAATCTGGGTCGCCACCTATACTTTTAATATCCTCAAGCCTGATGTTTTGAATAAATGACGCATTTGACCGCAAATCAAATATAGTTCCTGATCGATGCCCAATTGTAGCATTTCTCTTCTCATATTCATCATAGGTATCTAAAGAATGATCACTGGAATTATCTGGCTCCCCCCATACCTCATAAAGCTGCTGAATATCTGTTTCTCCTACCGTAAAAGGAATATTAACAACCTGTCCTTTTTCAGCACTTTCAAAAAGAAGAGAAACCAATGCTTGAATCTCAGTTGATTTTGTTTGATCATCTATTATGACGTCCTTGTTTGATTCTTCTGACTGATTAGTAAAAAAAACTTCTGCTATCCCCAAAGCTAAAAGTATAAATAGTAACAATCCAACTTTTTTTATCATTTCGAAGCCCCCGAACAAACTCTAATTACTTATTATATTTCCATCAGTATAGCCACTATACCTTTAATTGGAACAATATTCTCCTATTTTATCTACAATAAACAGTAATGCCGATAACAAGAGATACTAACTTGGGAAGAAAGGTTCCCTCTATACCTAATAATGTTAATTTTTCTATCTCCTCCAAGCAAAAAAGCAACCCAAAAAATGGAGTTGCTTCTATTATATAAATATATTATTCAAGAATTATTTGAGTCTCGTGTTGAAGATGTTTCATGCAATTAAATAAAGTGCACTTAATTTGGTGTTCGCTTACATCAACAATGGTCACAGAGGTATTACCGATGTCATTTGTAAATTCTTCTTCAGGCATTAATGCTGCTAACAAGCGACCAATGAAACCACCATGGCTCACTACTAGAACTTTCTGCTCTGGATACTCTCTTTGAACATCCTCTATGAAGCTAAGCCCACGACTAATAATGGCTTCCGCTGATTCAAAGCCCATATCTAAGCTTCTCCAATCTAGCCCCCACTTCTCTATACGCTCCTGTTCTGTAGTCCCTTCAATTAAACCACCACCTATTTCTCCTAGCCTTCCATCTACTATAAAAGGAAGGTGTGGCTGTTTCTCTGTAATAATTTCCGCAGTTTTCTTTGCTCGAATAAGAGGGCTTGTATAGATAACATCCCATTCCTCTTTTTCTAACCTCTCACTCACTAGCTCGGCCATTTCAATTCCTTCAGCATCCAATGGAACGTCTGTAGTTCCCTGCGCTCTCCCTATCTTGTTCCATTCCGTTACCCCATGTCGCACAAAAGCAATTATAGTCATTATTCCATCTCCTTTTCCTCTGCTTATTGCTATATTAATCTTCTCAGAAGACTTTTCCGATGTAAATAAGAAAAGCGCAAGCGCCTATCTCTGCCCCGACAAGCAAATAAAATTTCATAAAATTAGTATTATATACTTTCCACAAAATGTTTATTGACATTCACGTAGGGGCAACGTTTAAAGTATGAATTAAGGAGGTGGATACATGGAGTACACCATTCAAAAGTTTGCTCAGTTGGCCGGGGTTAGTACAAGAACATTACGATATTATGATGAAATCGGTCTATTAAACCCTGCTCGCACTAATTCCTCTGGCTATCGAATCTACGGGCCAAGCGAGGTAAGTCGTTTGCAGCAAATACTCTTCTACCGAGAGCTAGGTGTTAATCTAGAGACCATAAAAGAAATCATGAACTCAGCAAGCTACGATGCCATCCTTGCTCTTAAAGAACATCAACAAAAGCTATTAGAAAAAAGGGCCACGCTTGATAAACTTATTCATAATGTGGAAAAGACTATTTTACAATCTGAAAGGGGAATACCAATGAGTGATCAAGAAAAGTTTGAAGGCTTCAAGGAGAAGCAAATAGAAGAAAATGAAAAGCAATATGGTCAGGAAATAAGAGAAAAATATGGTGACCAAGTAGTAAATGCTTCAAACGCTAAGCTAAAGAATATGAGTGAGGAACAATATAAAGCAATAACCAAGCTAGAGATAGATTTAATTGATCAACTAAAAATAGCAATGAAAACTGGCAATCCAGCTAGTAAGGAAGGTCAACAGGTTGCAGCTCTCCATAAAGAATGGCTTAGCTTCCATTGGAACAGCTATTCAAAGAAAGCTCATGCAGGAGTAGCCCAAATGTATGTCACTGATGATCGTTTCACCGACTATTATAATTCGAGAGCTGGAAGTGGAGCAGCAGAGTTTTTAAAAGATGCCATCTTAGTTTATACAAGCTAAAGGTCCTTTTGAGACCCTTAGCTTTTATAAGGTTGTCTAGGGAGTGTTATCTCTTTTTAGATACTCCCATGATTACCTGCTCGATAATTTGTAGATCATCCGGGTAAGCAAGCGGTAATTCCTTTATTTCATCCCATGACTTCCATTTAATTTCATGGATAAAGCCATCCGGGTCCTGTAAAGCTATATCTCCACCTAGAATTTCCACTAGAAAGTATTCTACATAAACCGATATTCCGTAATCACTTAAAATACTCTGTTTCGTATGATAAAGCTCTCCAACTTTTACCGTGTATCCTGTTTCTTCAAAAAATTCTCTTGCACAGCATTCCTTAAAATTTTCACCGTCTTCTAAGGTACCAGAAGGAATTGTCCATTTTTTCTCTTCTCCCGGTGCTGCCTGTAATACCATTAATAATTCCTCCTTATCATTCATACATATTCCAGCAGATCCTTTCCAACTAAACATATACCGTTCACCCTCTCCTTCAAATATGTATTACCTTACATCATACGATTAGGAATCATTTCGATTATACAGGTAAATCTTCTACATAAATATAAATCTTCTTCTAGTACCTTGCAATAAACAATACCTTGTGATATATTGTTTCTAAGGTACTGTTCATTAAATAGTAGCGAAAGGAGTGAAAAGGGTGAATATACAATTTAAAAAAGGTGTATTAAATTTATGTGTGCTTGTTTTACTTGATAAGCAAGATCGCTACGGATATGAGCTTGTGCAAAAAATATCAGATCAAATCTCTATTTCTGAGGGATCTGTTTATCCTCTGCTAAGAAGACTGACGAAAGAGGGCTACTTCACGACTTATTTACAAGAATCATCAGAGGGGCCACCAAGAAAATATTATAAGCTAACTGATTTGGGACGTACGTATCTACATGAGCAATTAGAGGAATGGAAGAGCTTTACAAATGGAGTAAACAATCTAATTGAAGAGGGTGTAAAAAATGACTGAACAGCAATTTATACGCGAATTAGAAAGTGCCTTAAACCAAATGTCATCTGAAGAAAGAGATGATATTCTAGCAGATATAAGAGAATACTTCATCAGCGGTAGAGAAGATGGCAAAATGGATGGTGAAATTGCAGCATCACTTGGATCTCCTAAGGATATAGCGAAGGACTTACTAGAAAATTATGTACCGGCCCCACCACAATTTGAAAATAGCAATGAACTTATCCACATTCCACATGCCGATTTTTCCCATATCAATATGGATATCGACCATGGTTCTTTAAACGTCTATCCTTCCTCTAACGATGAAACATATATAGAGCTTGTTGGGGAAAGCGATAAAGTGGAGCTCACAGCAGACGTAACTCATAATACGTTAAATATTCGATTAAAATCTAAAAAGCTTGGCTTCTTCTCCTTTATCTTTATGATCAAGGAGTTAAAGGTAAATGTCGCTCTACCTAAAAAGTTATATCAATCAATCGTAATGAAGACAGACAACGGGAGAATCAGAGCAGAAAAACTTCTAGGAAAAGACATTAAAGTCTATTCCGATAATGGCGCCATTAACTTAAAAGAGTTAGCAGCAACTATGTTAGAAACAGAAACAGATAATGGAAGAATTGAAATTGATAAAGTTCAAGTTGAAAAGCTTACTGCTACAACAGACAATGGTAGAATAGAGCTTCGAAATATAGAGGCTACAGAGGTCCACTCAGAAACTGACAATGGCCGTATTATCATGGAATATATAACTGGTAATATTACTGGTAAAACAGATAATGGAAGAATTATCTTATTAACCTCTTCATTAGATAATATGATTGATTTAGAAACAGATAACGGCAGTATTCAAGTAGAAACTGAAACTGAGCCCCGAAATGTTTCAATCCATACAAAAACAGATTTCGGAAAGATAGATGTGTTTGGAGAAAATAACTCCAAAACAGTATTTGGAGAAGGAATAAATAAAGTTCGTCTCACTACAGACAACGGAAGAATTATCGTTGCCCGAAGAACAGGTGTATCTATTTAAATTTTAAAAGTAACTCAGGAAAGCGTAAGTGCCTATCTCTGCCCCGACAAGCAAATGGGGGACGTAAGCACGGAAGGAAAACTAAGAACGTCACATCGTGTGACAACGTTTTCCTGACCAACATCCTGTTGGCCCTCGAGGGGCAAGGCGCTGGAGCTGGACAATAAGGAAAGCGTAAGCGCCTGTCTCTGCCCCGACAAGCAAATGGAGGGCCTAACAACGGAAGGAAAACTAAGAATGTCACATCGTGTGACAACGTTTTCCTGACCAACCTCCTGTTGGCCCTATATTTTTTTCTCTTTCGTAATAAGGTTCTTTCTCAAATAGAGGGAACCTTTTTATTTAACTAAACATTACTACAAATAAGTTATAGGCAGCGTGAATAATAATGACCGTCCAAAGTGAATTTGTCTTTTTATATAAATAACCAAATAGAAGGCTTAGTAAAAAAATATTGGCCATACTCCCTATCACACTCGGAAATAAGAATTGGTCTGTTCGGATCCAAATAGGAAAATGAATTATAACGAACATGACGGAGGTATATACATTGGCAGACCAAAAGCTTTCCGACTTATCCGTTGCTAATTTGGATAAACCATTAATCCATTTGTTTAATATGTATCCTCTAAAAACTATTTCTTCTAAAAGTCCCGCTAATATTACCGTGTTAAGTATAGTATGGAAGTTTAAACTAAGATGGATATCTTTGCCCATCACAACGATATGCACTCCATAGAAATATAATCCCATAACCATGATAATTATCAAAGCCCACGTGAACCCTTTCCAGAAATCCTTCTGAAGCCCCAAAAACGAGAACACCGGTTGCTTCTCATAATATTTAACCAATAGAAAAATAGGTATGACCCAAATAATAATTTTAATCAGCCCAGAGACAAATGCTTTCGTTTGAGGCTCTAATACTTCTAAATAAGAGGCCACCCACAGTTCTCTTAGCATCCAAAGGAAAAAGAAAATCAGAAAGAAAAAAAGAACTTCTTTTATATTTTTTTGGATAGGTACAACCCCTCTTCCTGTTTTTGATTGTAATTACTTCTATCCCTTTTACTCCTTTTCCTTTAAATTATGTATGAAGAGACCAAGAAATTAAAAATTTGAGAAAATATAAAAAACAATCCGTTATATAAAGTGTAAAAGCTTTTACAAAATACTGAAGGAGAAAACCTATGAAAACAACCACAAGCAATTTTATCCGTCGCCTTCAATCAGGTAAAGAGGATGCACTTGAATATGTAATAGACCAGTACCTTCCTATTGTCAAAGGGATAACATATAAAATACTCTCTCCTCTCAAGAAAGACAGCATGATAGAGGAATGTATCAATGATATTTTTCTTTCAGCTTGGAGGCATGCAAAGGATTTCCAAGGAGAATCTGCTGACTTTCCAAAATGGCTCTGTGCCATTGCAAAATTTAAAGCAATTGATTACTACAGAAAAGCAGCAAATAGCAGAGAGATTTCTACTGACTACTTGGAGCAGGCAACCTCTTCCTCTCCTGAGGAGGACTATGTAAGAGGAGAGTCTCACTCTGAGCTATTGCTCTTAATTCATAAGCTAGAGCCAATCGACCAACAAATTTTTATCCTACGCTTCTTCCTAGAGGAAGATACAGAAGCAATTGCTCAGAAGCTGGGTAAGACAAAGGCATCCATCGATAATCGGATATACAGAGCTAGAAAAAAGCTAAATAATCAATTTCACCTTTATAACATGGGAGGAAATTTAATATGAAAAATATCTATAAGCATTTTAATAACACAGATATTAATATGGATGAGTTTGAAGAAATGGAAGTATCAGAATTTGAGAAGGCCAAGGTAAAGCAATCTATACTGTCTAATATTCGTCCTTCTAAACCAAAAAAGTGGAAAAAACCTCTTTTAGCCTCTGCTATGGCGATTGGATTATCCACCTCTGCTTTAGTCGGCCTCTCCTTTACCGCCAATGCGACAGAGCTGCCTTGGATAGGGGGAATCTACCGCTACTTCCAGGAATTTACGAACAATGACTTTTATTTAGAATACGAAGAAAGTCTGAGTAGTATCCAGCAAACAAGAGAAAGTAATGGGATTAAAGTGACCGTAGACGATGCTGTTTATGATGGTGACTCCCTATTTGTTACCTACACAATTGAAACGGATAAATATATGGGAGACTCTCTATATATCGGCTCGGTTCCTGGCATTGAAAATAACGATAATAACGGAAGTAACAGAATCCTTCGAACAGAGGGGAATAAATATATAGGAATGGCAACTACACCAATTACTCATCCTAGCGAATTGTTACATGTACAGTGGAATATTAAATCTATTACCCCTAATTTAACGACTGAAGAAAGTACTAAGGGTGAGTGGAACTTTGCTTTTTCAATAAATAAAACAGACGTTATAGATATCCTACCTGTAGGACAAGAAGTTACAAAAGAAGATGTAACCGTCTCAATTGATCAAATTACTATTGCACCTAACTCCTTTTTGGTGAGCTATTCGAATACTGTTTCTCCAGAACTTAAAGCAAAGCCGGTTCATATAACTATAAGGCTAGAGGTAAAGGATGATTTAGGAAATGTATACTCTATACTCAGTGGAGGCGGGGTAGGCGACTCCGTTTTTGAATATCATTTTAAGGATGCTTTTGAAAAGCTAGATCCATTAGCTAGTGAGTTAATTATTACTCCGTCAGTTGAGTTGCCTTATAGAACAAAGGAATATAAGGTATACAAGGAGTTTGAAATGGATTCAATTCATTTTAAATTAAAATAGAAAAGTGCAAGCGCCTATGTCTGCCCCGACAAGCAAATGGGGAACAGCGAGGAGGCAGTTCCTCAGCCTCCGCAGTCGGTACCCATTTGACCTCGAGGGGCAAGGCGCTGAAGCTGGACAAGAAAAGCGCAAGCGCCTATGTCTGCCCCGACAAGCAAATGGGGAACAGCGAGGAGGCCACGCCACCACAGCTGGGCCCCATTTGACCTCGAGGGGCAAGGCGCTGAAGCTGGACAATCAGAAAAGTGCAAGCGCCTATGTCTTCCTCGACAAGCAAATGGAGAACAGCGAGGAGCCACGTCACCACAGCTGGGCAATAATCGCTGAGGAATTTTATACTTTCTTATCATTTTCAAAAATTTTTAAACTAAGAACTACAGGAGACAGCATTCCTGTAGTTTTTGCAGTATAAAGAGAATTTACATCTTTTCAGGAGCCTCCATACCTAACAATCTTAAACATTCCTTTAAAACAGTAGCAACAGCAGAGCAAAGTGCCAGCCTAGCTTTCTTTGTATCGTTTTCTACTAACACCTTTGTGTTTGCATAGAACTTATTAAAATGACGAGCAAGTCCTAAGGCATACTTTGCAATCTGAGATGGGTCTGCATTATCAAAAGCTTTCCCGAGAATTTGTTGGAACTCTTGAAGTGCTTTAAGCGTTTCCCACGCCTCCTGTCCTAATCCGTATACGGAAGAATTGGTAACAGGCAAGCCACCCCTCTCTAGCAAAGAGCAAATACGAGCATACGTATATTGTAAATATGGTCCGGTCTCTCCTTCAAAGCTCAGCATCTGCTCCAGTGAAAACTCTACGTCATTCATTCGATCATTTTTTAAATCATGGAATATAACCGCTCCCACACCTACTGCTTTTGCTACCTCATCTTTATTTAAAAGATTAGGGTTCTTCTCCTCAATATTCTCCTTCGCAGCTTGGATCGCTTCCTCCAAGACATCCTTTAGAAATATAATTTTTCCTTTGCGGGTAGAAAGCTTTTTTCCATCCTTTAAAATCAATCCAAAGGGAACGTGCTTCATTTCCTTTGCCCACTTGTATCCCATCTTTTCTAAAACTAAGAAAAGCTGTTTAAAATGTAGGCTTTGTTCATTTCCTACTACATAGAAAGCTTTGCTAAAAGCATATTCCTGCTGACGATAAAGTGCTGCAGCCAAATCACGCGTTGCATACAGAGTAGAGCCATCCGTCTTGGTTACTAGACAAGGGGGCATGTTCTCTAGCTCTACCACCATGGCACCATCTGATTCTACCAGTAAGCCCTTCTGCTGAAGCTCGTCTACTGCCGTTTCCATCTTATCGTTATAAAATGCTTCACCGTTTAACGAATCGAAGGTAATTCCAAGCAAATCATATATTTGCTGAAACTCTAGTAAGGACACATCCCTAAACCATTTCCACAAAGAAAGTGCCTCTTCGTCTCCGTCCTCCAAGCTCTTAAAGGCTGCTCTTGCCTCGTCTATTAAAGCTTCATTCTCCTCCACCGTCTCATGAAAATGAACATATAATTTTAAGAGCTCTGGAATTGGGGATTTCTCAATTTTCTCTTTGTTACCCCAACGTTTATATGCAACAATCAGCTTGCCAAATTGGGTGCCCCAATCTCCTAAATGATTAATACGCACAACATCATAACCATTTTTCTCTGCAATATTTGCAAGTGCATTTCCAATTACCGTGGAACGCAAATGTCCCATATGAAACGGCTTTGCAATATTAGGAGAAGATAGGTCAATGACAATAGATTGATTTTTCTTCGCGTAATCTCCGTAGGATTCCTGCTTATTAATAATTTCCTCGAGCACTTGGGTTGCAACCACCTGCTGGTTCAAAAAGATATTTACGTATGCTCCCACTACCTCTATCTTCTCAACTAATGAATCTTTTATATTACTCGCAAGCTCCTCTGCTATATTTTGTGGCGCTTTACGTAGCTTTTTGGCAAGTGTAAAGCACGGGAATGAAACATCCCCCATATCCGCATGCTTTGGTTTTTCTAGAATCTTTTCTATTTCTTCTTGCTGCAGCTCATTATTAAGAGCGATCCTTATTATCTTAGCTATTTGGTTATACATACAATAATCTCCTTTTCTATAGTAATCACGACCATACAAGAGCAGCTTCTTCTAAACTCAGCAAGACATCCCCCTCAGTCAACCCAGTAGGCATAGATGAGCCAATAAAAAAAGCCCCCGTCTCCATGAAGAGACGAGAGCATAAATTCCCGTGGTACCACTCTAGTTGCCACAACCTGTGACCTCTTTTCCGTTGTTAACGAGGTGCCTTCCCCGATCTTTTCTACTTACGTTCAAAAAGCTTCTCCAAAGTGCGTTTCACCTTCTATTGCAGTATCAGGCTTCCACCATCCCCGACTCGCTTTCCCTTTATAGAAGGTTACTCTCTTTTTCATCGAATTTTTATTATTTTCATAATATTAATGACTGACTTGATATTTGTCAATAGACAAATGCCTCTCATTTATTAAATTTCAAGTGTACGGAATCAATTAGCTTTCGGTATCCAATCTCCTGATAAATTTTATTAGAAGTAGGATTCATCATATCTGTATATAAAACGCAGAAACGAAATTCTTTTAATAGTTCCTTACTGCCAGCGGCCACCATTGTTCTTGCATAGCCTTTTCTACGTTCTTCCCTAGGTGTAAAAACAAACGATACAGTCACACCATTAGCAGTAGGTCTTGCCTTTTTCATCATGGAAACTACTTTGCCTTTATCTTCCCAAAGGAATACCTCTTGCTGATCAAGCATGATCTTCACACGCTTTTGTATTTCTTCTGCTGCTAATCTTTCAATACCGGTATCCTCAACAAATTCGGCATACCATTTTTCTATGAGGAGAGCGTCTGTGTGAGTAGCATACCTCCAAGAGCCTGGACTATGCTCCAGCGTTTCATCAATCACATCCAAACGGTAAAGCCCTTGGTCCATTAACAGAGTTGTTCCTTGTCCTGTTTTTTCCTTCCACTTTTCTGCAAAGCGGGTTGCCCATTCCTTAACACTGATAATCGACTCTATATGTATGCTTTCATCTAACAGTTTATTAATGCTTAACTCTATGCACTCTTCCAGCTTACTCTCTTTGGTGAAAATAATATTTAACGGATGTGGAGGGGTCATTTGAAACAAAGCCAGTAGCTCTCCATCCTCTTCAATAGCCGCCATATACGGGTTTTCATAGAAGCCTTCTTTTATCCTCTCTAATACCCCAAAGAATAAACTGAACTTATCTTCGTTTTCTAGCAAAAATGGTGTTACAGCTTGTGCAAATTCTTCTGCCTTTTCATAACGTTTAAATTCCACCCTTACATCCCCTTTTTGATTTTTTATATGATAATATAACATATAACTAGTTCGATGGGAGTGTTTTTTATGAAAATTGTTTCTATTAAAAATATAAAAATAGGGGAAGGCTTACCTAAAATCATTATTCCGCTTGTGGGAAAAAACATCGAACAATTAGTAGAAGAGATCTCTTTAGTAAAAAAAGCGAATCCCGACATCGTAGAATGGCGAGCTGATATGCTAGAGAAAATAGAAGATATAGAGGAAATGAAAAAAGCACTTTCCTATATTAATAAAGAGCTTTCCTCCATCCCGTTACTGTTTACCTTTCGGACTCATCGCGAAGGGGGAAATAAAATAATCGAGGATACTTACTACGAAGAACTACTTTTAGAGGCTATGAAAGGTGGCCTTGTTGACTTAATCGATGTAGAGCTTTTTTCTTCCTGTGTCAGCAAAATAGTAAAAGCTGCGCAACACCACGAAATACCAGTAGTTATGTCAAACCATGATTTCGAAGGCACACCATCGAAGGAAATTATTATTGAGAGACTGGTAAATATGCAGACACTTGGAGCAAGCATTCCAAAAATAGCAGTGATGCCTAAATCTCCAATGGACGTACTAGAATTGCTTGAGGCGACGTACATTATGTCAACTCAACATGCAGACTGTCCAATTATTACAATGTCTATGAGTAATACAGGAGTGATCAGTCGCCTAGCCGGCAAGGTCTTTGGATCGGCAGCTACCTTTGGTTCAGGTGTACACGCCTCTGCTCCCGGGCAAATTCCTGCACAGGAACTAAGAAGCATCCTTTCTTCTGTACACAACCATTAAATGTTCTTGGTCAGCCGAATCATATCAACACATGGTATTCCATTCTCTATTATTTCTTCATCATAGTGTTCGGTAAAAAAATTCTTTCGAATTTCAGAAATGCGGAAACCACATTTCTGGTAAAGAGCAAGCTGTCCTATGCTCGAGTTCCCAGTTCCTATTTCCACCATTCGATACCCTTTTTCTTTGGCACGATTAATAGCATCTAAGACCAAGGCCTTCCCTAACCCTTTCCCTTGATGCTTTTCTTCTATAGCAATATTAATAATTTCTACCGAATCCTTGCTTATTGGTAAGAGTACATAGACACCAATGATTTGATCACTTTCTTTTGCTATATAACATTCTCCTTCTAAGAGGTAGGTTTCTACAAGTGTTGGAGAGGGATCCGCCAATAGAAGGAGACCCATAGGATAGTTATTTTCTATTTTGTAAATATTCATCGTATTTCTCCCTTTTAGATGTATCGTAACAAAAAACCTGCCGATTGGCAGGTTTTTATTGTTGTAAAAGCTCCTCTAACAGATCCTCTGAAATATAGGTGGTATTTCCCTTTAACATTGGCTTTACACCAAATTTACGAATACTTTTATTGAAGCTATACTTAAATTCACCACGAGTAATGAGGAAGGAACTATTTCCCTTTTTCAATAAAATCGCTTTTTGCTTAGGTAAGGAAATTACTTCATACCCAAGATGTTCTGCCACCTTTCGAAGGGGAATCATTTTTACTCCATTTACTATTGTATAATCCTTACCTATTATTTTTTGTAGCTCTTTCATTTCAGGAGATACGTAGGTAACCGCTATAATTTTTGTTGGAGTAGTTTGCTCAGGGTAGCCATTCTTATTTC
Source organism: uncultured Psychrobacillus sp. (assembly GCA_934234185.1). Classification (GTDB taxonomy): domain Bacteria; phylum Bacillota; class Bacilli; order Bacillales_A; family Planococcaceae; genus Psychrobacillus. The sequence goes on from CAKQHO010000003.1 coordinate 77,845, forward strand.
TAGCAGTAAAGTTATAAAAGACGATTAGCTCTTTTTCATTCAATTTATTATTTGAGATTTTCTTTCCGTTCTCATTTACGATAACCGTCTTCTTAGAAATTGCCAGCTTTAACTGCTGATCGAGGCTTACTAGTTTTTTATCGAACTTACCAATTTTGACAAATCCAATCTTTTTATCATCATTTAGTATTAGATAGTCCGGTGTGATTTGAGGAGGATAAATTAGAATCATCGGTTTGTTTTTATCATAGTACGCATCCACCTGCTGACCTTTTGTAAGACTATCCGCCTTTATTTCCTTCGTACTGCCACTATTAAATAATCTTGCATCCTTATTTACCTTTAGGACCTCTCCAGTATCTAATGTGGCTGTAACCAGGCCGTTATTCTTTATCACTTCTTTAATGACCCCAGACACCTTTAAATAATTACTGGAATCTAATTCAGAGTTATCCTCCGACCAAACAATTACTTTGGTTGGTGTAGTTTGTGCAGGAATACTTCTTGTAGAGGTAGTGTAAAACACAAATAATTCCTGTTGACCTAGAAAATTAACGCTAGCTCTTTCCCCTTTTTTATTCACAACTTCTGTATTTTTAGAGATATTCAACTTTAGGCTTTTATCAATACTTTGTAGCTGTTCATTAAAAAAGCCTGTATAAACCTGACCTGGATTTTTCTCATCCTTCAATATAACAAGCTCTGGGACAATTTGTGCAGGATAAATAGCAATTCTTGGTATTGATCCGTCATAATAAATCTCTACTTTTTTCCCTACCTCAAATGCTTCTTTCTTTGCTTTTTCTCCAGTGCTCTTATATAACTGCGGTTCCTCGGTGAGCATAAAGATAGAAATAATAGGATTCTTGCCTTCCGTTTCTACAGTTAGGTTTACCTGATCCTCTGTTTTCTTCACCTCTTTAATTACCCCTGTAATATGAGTAAAGCTACTGGAATCACTACCTGTTTTTTCAGCCCCCTCTGCACTAACGAATGAATAAGTGAACATAATGCATACCATTAGTAATGTAGCGGCTAACATACCTATTTTTTTCATATTTTCCATCCCCTCATTATCAATTCTTCATAGGATTGGACGAGGAGGTTTCTAAAATGTTACATATTCTTTTTGAAACATTTCAGTAACGGGAGCGTATATACATATATTAATGAAAAGATGGAGGAAGCATATGACTTTAATCATTGATCAAGTGACAAAAAGATACCAGCAATTCGTCGCGGTAGATAATCTTTCTTTTACCATAGAAAAAGGAGAGATATTCGGCTTGATTGGACAGAATGGCGCTGGGAAGACTACCACCTTTCGAATGATACTCGACTTGCAGGAAACTACAAAGGGAGTAATCACCTGGGACGGTACTCCAATTAATTCTCTTAATCGGGACCTTATTGGCTATCTACCAGAAGAACGAGGCATTTTTCCTACGATGACTGTCGAAAAGCAGCTATACTTTTTCGGAGAGCTACGCGGGAAGGATAAAAAAGATCTTCAAAAAGAAGTGGACTATTGGATTAAACGTTTCGAATTAGAGGATAAGAGAAAAGCAAAGGCTGAAACTCTTTCCAAAGGGAACCAGCAAAAGGTACAGCTAATTGCCAGCTTCATCCACCAACCAGAATTTCTTATTTTAGATGAACCCTTTAGCGGCTTAGACCCTGTAAATAAAGACTTGTTAAAAAGTGCTATATGGGAGCTTAAAGAAAAAGGTACTACTATTCTTTTCTCTAGTCATCAAATGGAAAATGTAGAGGAGCTATGCGATCATCTTTGCCTATTAAAACGAGGTGTATCTTTGTTTGCTGGTAGCTTACTAGATTTGAAGAAGCAATACGGCAAGATAAAACTTTCCGTGCGCACGGATATTCCGTTAGAAACATTAAAGGAACTTCCTGGGGTAAAGGGAATTACAGTAGGGAAAGAGCAATATACATTAACCTTAGAGGATGAGTCCTTTGCTCAAGCTATTTTTGATTTTATTTCACAAGGAAAATATATTGAAAAATTTAGCTTAGACTATTTATCCCTGGATGAAATCTTTAAAGATAAGGTTGGTGGTGCAAATGTCTAAGTTTGGAGTTCTTGTAAAACAAGTGTACCAACAAAAAATTCTCGCAAAATCCTTTTGGGTTATGCTCGGTATATATCTTATAGTAATCTCCGGTATTATGTTTTGGCCAAATATTAAGGTAGCTTTCTTTGAAAGTGAAGCAATTAAAGTTGCTCTTGTAAATGAAACAAACTTAGAAATGGAAACGTTATTCAAATCCAACGAGGACATTGAATACATTTTCCCTAGAGATGAAACAACAGAGGTCGAAAAGCAGGTAGTAGATGGAGAGTTTGCAGCAGCTATCTTTATAAAAGATCAGGAACATTCGTTAGCTGCAGAGATAGCTACTTACGAACCTTTAACATTTAACGACCAGATGAATATTTCCTCTTCTCTCCAATATGCTGGAAAGCTATATGAAGTTCAGCAAATGAATTTAACTGCTGAACAAGCAGAAAAAATTCTACAGTCAGAGCCGATCATTACGATGAAAAACTTAAATGAACAAGCAGAGCTTGGAAAAAGCGAGGGAGAAAAAGCTGCAGGTATTGGAATTTCTATTTTAGTAGGTGGCTTAATATACAGCTTTCTGATGACCTTCTTATCGATGATTACTACTGATGTTGCATCAGAAAAAGGCTCGAGAGTTTTAGAAGTGTTACTAGCTAGCGTGAAGCCTTCTACCCATTATATCGCAAAGCTTACGGGCACCTTCTTGCTAGCCGTTACACAAATGGTCATCCTTTTCCTTGCTTTAGGCTTATTATTTAGTACCTTGGATGGCGGCTCTAAAATCGAGATGGTTCAAGAGGTTTTACAGGAAGTTTCCTCTTCCTATTTAATTTACGCTGCCATTTATCTGTTTCAAACAATTATTTTATATCTAATTGTAGGAGCACTTCTTGGTTCCCTAGTTTCGAAAGTAGAGGAATCAGGCCAAGCAATTATGCCTATGATGATTTTAGGACTAGTTGGTTTTTATGTATTAATCTTTGGTGCGTCTAGTCCAGATACAATGCTTATTAAAGTGTTTTCTTACATCCCATTTACAGCAGGGATGGTCATGCCACTTCGTATTGGGGCAACAGATATAGCTGGATGGGAGCCAATGCTTTCAGTCATCGTATTAGTAGCGACAATTTTAATCTTGTTTGCTGTTAGTCTATCCTTCTATAAACGAAGTGTGTTAACTTATAGCTCTGGTGGTTTAATTGAAAAAATTAAAACGGTACTAAAGATGACAACTTAACAAGTAGCTACGTGAAGGAGCCTCTCCTTCACGTTTTTTAATCGTCATTATAATAAGGTTTGTCACCCAATCTGCACTTTTTTGCATATACTATTTCGATGAAAGAGGGGATGCATACATGTGTGGAATTACAGGATGGATTCATTTTAAAAAGGATTTAAGAGGAGAACTTGCTGTTGTAGAAAAGATGGCCGATACTTTAAAGAAAAGGGGCCCTGACGATCATAACATATGGTCTTCTCCTCACGTTTTACTTGGACATAGACGGTTGACTGTAGTAGATCCTATTGGCGGCAAACAACCGATGACTAAGAGCCATCAATCAAGGCAGTACACTTTGTGCTATAACGGAGAACTATATAACACCGAGGACTTGCGCAAGGAACTAGTAAAGCTAGGGCATACCTTTACAGGACATTCAGATACAGAGGTTTTGCTAACCTCCTATATCGAATGGAAGGAAAAATGTATTGATTTTTTTAATGGTATTTTCGCCTTTGCTATCTGGGATGAAGAAAACCAAAAGCTATTTATGGCTCGGGATAGACTTGGAGTAAAGCCATTATTTTACACTGTTAGGAACGATGGCTTTATTTTTGGATCTGAGCTAAAGGCTATTTTGCAGCACCCGGATGTCCCAGCCGAGATAGATCACCAGGGATTATCGGAAATCGTTGCTCTTGGACCTTCTAGAACACCGGGATTTGGTGTCTATAAAAACGTGGAGGAGCTTCGACCAGGGCATGCCCTTACTTTCACAACCGCAGGATTACGAGTGTGGCGTTACTGGAATGTCGAGAGCAAGGAGCATACCGATTCCTTAGAAAATACTATTGAGCAGGTTCGTTATCTCGTAACAGATGCCGTAGAAAGACAGTTAATATCAGATGTACCTCTTTGCACCTTTCTATCTGGAGGTATAGACTCCAGTGCCATTTCAGCTATCGCAGCCAATGCCTACAAGAAAGATGGCAAGGAACCCCTTCACACCTACTCCATTGACTATGAAAATAATAATCAGCATTTTCAAGGTAACACCTTCCAGCCTACTGAGGATTTCCCCTTCATTCAAAAGGTTTCTAAACACTTAGATACCAAGCACCACTTCTCTATCATCTCTCAGGATACACTGGCAGAATATTTAACGGCTGCAGTGCATGCTCGAGATCTTCCTGGCATGGCTGATATTGACTCCTCCCTACTTTGGTTTTGCGAGGAGATAAAAAAGGATTTCACAGTAGGACTATCAGGAGAATGTGCAGATGAAATTTTTGGCGGGTACCCTTGGTTTCATCAAATTGGAAATGCAGAAAGCGGATTTCCTTGGATTCGTTCAAAGGAAGAACGGAGCTCACTATTAAATGATCACTGGCAACGCAAGCTAAATGTTCAGGATTATATTCTGCAGGCATATGATACAACAGCTGCCGAGACACCTACGTTATTCGGAGAAAACGAAATCGACACCAAAAGACGAGAGCTATTTTATATGAATATGACATGGTTTATGACAACACTTTTAGACCGGAAGGATCGCATGAGCATGGGTGCGAGTTTAGAGGTACGAGTTCCTTTTGCAGATCACCGACTTGTAGAATATGCTTGGAATATTCCGTGGGATTACAAAATGGTCGGTAATCAAGAAAAAGGCATTTTACGAAAAGCTTTAGAGGGGATACTTCCAACCGATGTTTTATACAGAAAAAAGAGCCCTTATCCTAAAACACATAACCCCGTTTATTCAGCAAAGGTGCAGCTGCTTCTGAAGGAAATGCTACTGGATAAAAACTCCATCCTTCATGAGCTATTCCATCCTTCTAAGATAAATGAATTAATCGAGTCTAACGGAGAAGCATTTAAGGTCCCTTGGTACGGACAGCTGATGACAGGTCCCCAGCTCCTAGCATACCTTGCCCAAATGCATATCTGGTTTAAGGATTATAATGTCCAGTTGGTTGACTAGAAGGCGGGCTCTCCTCATGGTAAGCAAAAGCTTTATACTTTCATATCAATTTAAAAGGAGTCGCAAAAGCGACTCCTTACTTACTTAATTCACGAAAAAAGGCATCTATAAATGGGACAAGATAATCTATGACTCCTTCATCCGGATTAAGCTTTGCGTGGTGTAGGCCATGCGAAGAATTCACACCTGCCCAGAATAACATTCCAGGGATTTCCTCTAGAAAATACCCAAAGTCCTCTCCCGTCATAGCAGCATTACATAGTACCGCATGGGTACCTTCCTGCTTCTCTGCAAAAGCTAAAAATTCATTGGTAATATCCTCTGTATTATAAACCTGATAATAAGAGGAGCCATAATCTATCTCCACCTTGCAATCAAAAGCAACCTCGGTAGCACTACATAAAGCTTCTATCCTTTGCTTTATTAACTCCATCGTTTCAGCGTCCATCGTTCGAATAGTTCCCTCTAACCTTGCATATCCGGAAATAATATTTTGTACACTACCTGATGTCATTTTACCAACCGTGACAACGCCCGGATTCATCGGGTTTACATTACGACTTATAATAGTTTGAAGCTGTAATAACAACGTAGCAGCCGCTACCGACATGTCTGTAGCATTTTGAGGAAAGGCAGCATGCCCCTCCTTTCCAAACAAGTCGATATAGAGTTCAGACGTATTGGCAAACAAAAGACCCGGACGAGTTGCAACCGTCCCTACTGGGTATTCTGGGGCTATATGAAAAGCAAATATCTGATCCGGCAAGAGTTGTGGCTGCTCGCTCTTTATCCATTCTCTCATAGGAAATGCTCCACCTGGATTTTCTTCAGCAGGTTGAAAAAGTATCACAACATCATCATCAATAGCATTATCAACAAGTCTTTTAAGCAGACCTAATGCTACTGTCATATGAATGTCATGACCACAAGCATGCATTTTACCTAAATGCTCGGATGAAAATGAAAGCCCGGTTGTCTCAGCAATTGGTAGGCCATCAATATCCGTTCTCCATCCAATGGTTTTTCTAGGTGCTAAGCCGCTAACCTTCACGACAATTCCCGTTTTCCAAGTGAAAACCTCTAACCTCTCCTGCGGAAGAGCTCTGATTACCTCTAGTAAATACGCTTGTGTCTTAAATTCTGCAAATCCAAGCTCCGGGATACGATGAAGGTCTCTACGAATCTCAACTAATGATTTCAATGAGATGCCCTCTTAAAGCTGACGAAGCTCTTGCATAATTTCCGTTTTTGAGCGAGTTTTGTCATCAATTTCTTTTATGACTTTTGCAGGTGTTCCAGCTACCACTGTATATGCGGGAACATCCTTCGTTACAACAGCACCTGCAGCTACTACAGAACCTTTTCCTACTCGACAGCCTTCAAGTACTACCGCATTTGCACCGATTAATACATCATCTTCAATAATTACCGGTGTTGCGGAAGGCGGCTCAATTACTCCTGCCAGCACTGCTCCTGCCCCAATATGACAATTGTCTCCAACTGTTGCACGTCCACCAAGAATGGCACCCATATCGATCATAGTTCCTTTTCCGATCACAGCTCCAATATTAATAACAGCCCCAAGCATGATAATGGCATTGTCACCGATGCTAACTTGATCACGAATAACAGCTCCCGGCTCAATGCGAGCATTGATTCCCTTTAAATCAAGCAATGGAATTGCAGAATTTCTACTTTCATTTTCAATCATGATGTCATCAATTTGGTCTTTATGTGCATTTAATACTGGCTCTATTTCTGCCCATTCACCAAAAAGAACAAGAGAAGCGCCTTCTCCGAATACCTTAGTGTTTTCTCCAAAGGATAGCTTATCAATTCCTTGGCCCTTTATGTATATCTTTACCTGAGTGGATTTCTTTGCATGTTGAATATATGAAATAATTTCGTAAGCGTCTAATTGCTTCATCTTTTCTAACCTCCTCAAAATATGTATAATTGTACAGGAATTTCTATAAAAAATCACTTATTTAATTCATGATTTTGAATACTTGTAATATTGTAATGTCTGTAATAGAGAAATATGTTATAGTTATATTACTAAGTTTTGAAGGGACGACGGGTGGCCAATGAAGTTTTAATCTTATTTCTTTCGCAAAATTAATACCTTCTCAGGTAAAAAATAATTTTTCGTAAAGCGGAAATAGGATTAGTCTGCCCATTTTTAAATTTAAAGTAAAGTACTGTATTCTTCTACAATCTTTTGTAGGTGTTTTTCAGTACCTCTTTTTTGGCAAACAACATCCTTCCGTTATTTCGGAGGGATTTTTTTATTCCTCCAATACAATGGAGATGATAGGATGAAAATACAAGGACGATTAACAAATATTACGTTAACCCATGGAGACAAAGAAGTATTACAAAAGGGAACTGCCGAGATTCCAAACGGTACTGTAATTGGGGTAGTTGGAGGAAATGGCGAAGGGAAGTCCTCTTTACTAAATGTCTTAGCAGGCGTTAATGATTCTTTTAACGGCCAATTGGAGTGGATAGGAGACCCTCCCTCTATCAGCTATTTTAAACAAGAAGAAGAGCATTTTGACACAGTTGGTACTGCAGAAGAAAATGAATATTTGAGTAAATGGTTCGTACCAAAAGACACGGAGTTCTCCTCGTTAAGCGGCGGGGAGAAAATGAAGAGAAGGCTGACTAAAGCCTTCACTGAAAATAAACAGCTTCTTTTACTCGATGAGCCTACCAATCATTTGGATCAGGAAAGTCTTCAGTTTTTAGAAAATCAAATTCAGCAATATAAAGGAACGGTCATCGTCGTTTCACATGACCGTTCCTTTTTAGATAAAGTGGCAAAGTATATTTGGGAGTTAGAAAATAAGCAGTTAACTGTTTATGCTGGTAATTATTCTGATTATCGCCAGAGAAAAGAGCATAACCTCCAAACGCAACAACGTCTATACAATATTCAGCAGAATAAAATACAGCAAGTCGAAAGACAAATTGCAGAGCTGACTAGCTGGTCCTCCAAAGCCCATGCTGATTCTACGAAAAAAGAAGGATATAAAGAGTATTGGAGAGAGAAAGCAAAGAAAAAGGATAATCAAATAAAATCGAAAAGAAAGCGGTTAGAATTGGAACTCTCCAAAAGTAAAATAGAACGACCAGAAGAAGAGAAAAAAATCTTTTTTACTATTGAAGGCAATCGAAAAAAAGGAAAACGAATTATCGAGGCAAAGCAACTCAAAAAGTCATTTAACGATAAGCTTTTATTCAGTAATACCTCCTTCACCATCCAAGCACAGGAGCGCATTGGAATAGTCGGAGCCAATGGTAGCGGCAAATCAACCTTTATTAAAATGCTATTGGGTGAGGAATCATTCGAGGGAGAGCTTTGGAAATCACGTTCTCTTAATATCGGATATTTACGACAAACGGTTTTTGATTTACCTGAAGACCTGACTCCATCAGAGTTTTTTGGTCCAACTGATTTTGAAGTACGAGGCATTATTCAAACGCTTATGGTGAACCTAGGCTTCTCCAAGGACCAGTGGCAGCGACCAATCTCCTCGATGAGTATGGGCGAGCGTGTGAAATTAAAACTAATGGAGTTCATGCTAGACCAAAAGGATATTCTTATTTTAGATGAACCAACTAATCATCTAGACCTTCCTTCTCGAGAACAGCTTGAAAAAACATTAGCCACCTTTCCAGGAACCATCCTGCTTGTTACTCATGATCGCTATTTCTTAGAAAAGCTTACTGATAAGCTTCTGGTGGTAGAA